>JBFIMP010000068.1:0-11321 GCA_041611635.1 Christiangramia sp. | reverse complement strand
CGACGAAAAACCAATCTATTTTTCCTTAGGAGGACACCCCGCATTCAATATCCTGCAATTTGAAAATGAAAGGATCGAAGACTATTCGCTGGAGTTTGATAGAAAAATGGACCTGGAAACTTACCTCCTTAACGATGAAGGCCTGGTGAGTTCAAAAACAGAAAGTGTTCTTACGAATGGGCATAAGATCCAGCTCACCGACCATATTTTTAATCATGATGCCCTGATCTGTAAGAATATCAAGTCTAAAAAAGTAGACCTGGTAAGCGCCGAAAATGGAAGGATTCGTAGTGTGGAAGTTAAAGATTTCAGGAATCTTGGAATCTGGGCAAAACCGGGTGCCCCTTACGTTTGCAGTGAACCCTGGTTGGGAATTGCAGATGTAGAAGGCACAGACCAGGACCTCAAGAAAAAAGAAGGGATCGTGAAACTAGCTGCAGGAAATGAATTCAATGCAGACTATACGATAAGCATCGCCTGATTATTACTTGGGAAAAGCAGGTAATACTTTGGGTTTCATGACGTACCTTTGCACGAAATTAAAATACGCACTTTGAGTTTTCAAGATCTAAATTTAAATACCCCGCTACGCAATGCCCTGGAAGATCTTAATTTCCAGACTCCCACTCCTATACAGGAGCAGGCATTCTCATCTATCATGTCTGGAAGGGACGTGGTTGGTATAGCGCAAACCGGTACCGGGAAGACCTTTGCATACTTACTTCCTCTTTTAAGGATGCTTAAATATTCAGAACAAAAGAACCCGCGTATTTTGATCCTGGTACCAACGAGGGAATTAGTGGTGCAGGTGGTTGAGGAAATAGCAAAAGTTGCCAAGTATATCAATGTTCGGGTTTCCGGAGTCTATGGTGGAGTAAATATCAATACTCAACACCAGGATCTAATGCAGGGGCAGGACATTCTTGTGGCAACACCCAGAAGACTTTATGACCTTGTTTTGAGAAGAGCTGTTCAGCTCAAGTCTATCCAGAAATTTGTGATAGATGAAGTAGATGTGATGCTGGACCTTGGTTTTAAATTCCAGGTAAACAACATCCTAGAGTTACTTCCCCCGAACAGGCAAAGTATCATGTTCTCTGCGACCATGACCGAAACGGTGGAAGAAATGATCGATGCTAATTTCAAGGCGCCAGAAAAGATATCTGTGGCCGTTAGTGGAACGCCACTTGAAAATATAGAACAACGTGCCTATAAGATCGATAACTTCAACACCAAAGCCAATCTTTTAATAGAGCTTTTCCAGAACGAAGAGGAATACCGAAAGGTGCTTATTTTCACCAGCGATAAGAGATTTGCCGACAAGCTTTTTGAAAAACTGGATGATATATTCACCCGGGATATTAGCGTGGTACACACCGGTAAAAGTCAGAATAGCAGGCTTAACAGCGTTGCTGAATTTGCAGAAGGGCGTACCCGCATCATGATCGCTACAGATGTAATGGCCCGTGGTCTGGATATCGAGAATGTATCGCACGTTATAAACCTGGATACTCCACATTATCCTGAAAATTACATGCACCGGATTGGTAGAACCGGTCGTGCTGAAAAAAAGGGAGTGGCTATCATTTTCAAGACTGAAAAGGACGAGGAGAATTTTGATAAGATCGAAGCACTTATGGGGATGAAAATTCCTGAACATGAAATCCCTGCGAACGTAACTATTTCGAATGAACTTATTGATGAAGAAAAGCCGAGAGCTATAGAGATCAATAATCCGCATTCAGATTCTGTAGAGGCCGGACCTGCTTTTCATGAAAAAAAGGAAAAGAATAAAAAAGTGAATCTAGGAGGATCGTATCGCCGGGAAATCGCCAAAAAATATAAAAAGCCTAAAACGCGAGGCGACAAGAACGCCAACCGAAGAAGGAAAAAATAAAGAAATATAAAAAGGAGCGCCATGGCGCTCCTTTTGGTTTTACGTCAAGCTGAATTTATTTCAGCTTCTCAATAGATCCTGAAGCAAGTTCAGGATAAGGTTTCCTTTTAACGGATATTGAATTTTACTAGCTTCTATTTTTCTTCTTCGCTGCTTTCGCCGCACGCTTCTCTTTTAAGCTCAATACCGGCTCTTTCTTAGCCGAATTCTTGGAAGGTGATTTTTCTTTAGACATGATTTCTATAATTAGAATTAACCGTTAAATGTAGTGATTGTTTTATTACGAAATTCGCAAAAATCAACCTGTCTATCATAAATGAAAAAGCCGCCTGTACGGGCGGCTTTTAAAAATTATGGTAATCAATAATTAGATATGCAAAGGCCTGTTCTCAGTTGCCGCAAGAGCAGCTTCTTTAACCGCTTCGGCATATGTTGGGTGAGCATGGCTCATTCTTGAAATATCCTCGGCAGAAGCCCTGAATTCCATCGCCGTCACCGCTTCAGCAATAAGATCTGCTGTTCTGGCTCCTATCATATGTACTCCCAGAACCTCATCGGTCTTTTCATCTGCAAGAATTTTGATCAATCCGTCAATGTCACCACTGGCTCTTGAACGTCCAAGGGCACGCATCGGGAATTTACCCTGCTTGTATTTTATTCCTTCTTCTTTCAATTGCTCTTCAGTTTTTCCTACAGAAGCAACTTCTGGCCAGGTATAGACCACATTAGGAATAAGGTTATAATCTATATGAGGTTTCTGGCCGGCGATCAATTCTGCAACCATCGTTCCTTCTTCTTCAGCTTTATGAGCAAGCATGGCTCCACGCACTACATCCCCAATCGCATAGATATTATCTACGTTCGTTTGAAGATGATCGTTCACTTTTACTCTTCCCTTGTCATCTAGCTCAACTCCCGCTGCATCGGCATTCAAACCATCGGTATAAGGACGACGACCAACAGAAACAAGGCAGTAATCTCCTTTGAATTCGATCTCTTTACCTTTTTTATCATCAGCTTTGATAATGATCTCATCTCCTTTTCTCTCAACCGACTTCACTTTAGTACTGGTATGGAATTTAACTCCCTGCTTCTTCAATACCTTCTGAAGTTCTTTAGAAAGGGCGCTATCCATGGTTGGGATAATTCTGTCAAGGAACTCCACCACGGTAACCTCAGCACCAAGACGACGGTAAACCTGACCAAGCTCAAGACCAATAACTCCACCACCAATAACGATCATGTGTTTTGGAACTTCCTTAAGGGTTAAAGCCTCGGTAGAAGTGATGATTCTTTCTTTATCAAGTTCAATGAACGGAAGGTTAGCTGGCTTGGAACCGGTTGCGATAATGGTCTTTTTCGCTTCTATTGTTTTAGTCTCTCCGTCTTTTTCGATATTGATGTGAGTCTTGTCCTTGAAAGAACCAACCCCTTCGATCACATCGATCTTGTTCTTGTCCATTAGAAACTTAACCCCGTCGCAAGTCTGGCTCACTACAGAAGATTTACGTTCCATCATTTTCTCAAGATTCAGTTTTACCTCACCAGGAATTTCAATTCCGTGCTCTTCAAAGTGCGTGATCGCATCATGAAAATGATGAGAAGAATCTAAAAGTGCCTTACTTGGGATACATCCCACGTTAAGACAGGTTCCACCGAGAGTGGAATATTTCTCTATGATTGCAGTTTTCAAACCTAGTTGGGCGCATCGAATGGCGGCTACATATCCACCGGGTCCTGATCCTATAACTGCAACATCATATGTACTCATAATTATCTGTTTTACTGATTTTTTAACAAATTGACCACAAAAGTACGACTATTCTCTACAATGACCAATGCACAGCAATAGACATAGTAAAATTTTAAGATTTAGACATTTATCGCCGTACTTTGTTTCACTTTATTGATCGTGAAAATGCTCTTGGTACTTCCTATATGGTCCAGACTGGTGAGCTTGGTAACCATGAATTCACGGTAGGCATCCATGTCTTTTACCAGTACCTTAAGTATATAATCGTAATCGCCACTTACGTGGAGACACTCGATCACCTCGGGCAGGCTGGTGATCTCCTTTTCAAACCTGGTAAGGAAATCCTTTTTGTGCTGAATGAGTTTGATCTGGCATAATACCATAAATCCTTTTTCAATCTTTTCGGGATCCAGCAAGGCTACATATCTCGCAATTACCCCTTCCCTTTCCAGTTTCCTGATCCTTTCATATACGGCGGTTACCGAAAGACCAAGGTCATTGGCGATCTCCTTGTTTGTCTTTTTACTGTCCTGCTGAAGATGTCTTAGAATCCTTTTATCTATCTCATCAATTTTCATATTCTTACAAATTTTCAGAAAGTCGAATAAATTTCAAATAAATATAGATTTTAAAACTGAAATATAGAACAAACATAGATTTATTTTCTAAACATGACGAGAATCATTGTTTTTACTACAGATTAAATTGAAATTTGATAGTATTAAATCATACCTCATGAAATATAAACCGGCAGACCGCATTCAGGATTTACAATATTTTGGGGAGTTTGGAGGAGTGAATCCTTCAATTTCCGACTCTTCAACATATACCTTTCTTTCAGCAAAAACCATGTTCGATACATTCGAAGGTAATGCTGAAGGCTGCTATCTTTATTCACGACATTCCTCTCCTTCCAATCTATACCTGGGTGAAGCCCTTGCAGCTATGGAAGGTACAGAGGCCGCAAATGTTGCCGCTTCAGGAATGGGCGCGATCACTTCTGTATTAATGCAGTTATGCAACGCTGGGGATCATATTGTTTGCAGCAGAACTATCTATGGAGGCACCTACGCATTCCTAAAGAATTTTGCTCCAAAGTTCGGTATAAAAACAACTTTTGTTGATATCACCAATCAGCTTGTGGTTAATGCAGCGGTGCAAAAGAACACAAAGCTCATCTACTGTGAATCTGTAAGCAATCCTTTGCTAGAGGTAGCAGATCTGGAAGCTCTGTCTAATATCACCAAAATACATAAGCTTAAGCTGGTTGTAGATAATACCTTTTCTCCTCTCTCCATCAGCCCGGCTAAGTTAGGAGCAGATGTGGTAATTCACAGCCTTACCAAATTCATCAATGGCAGCAGTGATACTGTAGGAGGAGTTGTTTGTGGCACCAAGGAATTCATAAACGATTTACGCAATGTGAATGATGGTGCAGCAATGTTACTGGGACCAACTATGGATAGCCTTAGAGCAGCTTCCATCCTTAAAAATCTTAGAACCTTGCATATACGCATGAAGCAACACAGTCATAATGCCATGTATCTGGCCCATAAATTCCAGGAAGACGGGTTTAAAACGGTTTACCCTGGTCTTAAATCCCACCCGGGACACGAAACTTTCCGTAAAATGATGAATGAAAGTTACGGATTTGGCGGAATGCTAACTATAGATGTTGGTTCCCTGGACAAAGCCAATGAGCTTATGGAGCTAATGCAAGAGCGAAACCTGGGATACCTGGCGGTTAGTTTAGGATTTTACAAAACTCTATTCAGCGCACCAGGAACTTCAACCTCTTCAGAAATCCCGATTGAAGAGCAAAAGAAAATGGGCTTAAGCGATGGACTGATCCGTTTTTCTATTGGTTTGGATAACGATATTGCAAGAACTTATGAAATGATGAAAGAATGCATGGTGAAAGTTGGGGTAATGCATACTGAAATGGCCTAAAATTTTGCAGGATTAAGCCGAAAGTTGTAAAATTACGATCAGAAAAAAATGATCTATAATAACGACCGGTTTTAAACTTCTAAGCCTCACGGTAAACCTGATAATGATCAGATATACCGTGAGGCTTTATTTTTAACCGCCAATAAAGCCCATAACCTGAATGGAAAACGCTACCGAGAAGCCAGAAAATGAAGCTATAATTGAGAATAAGGAGTTGAATATCTGGGAAGCATTAATTCCAGTATTCGCTCTTATTGCCATGCTTGCCTTTAACGTTTTTGTTTTTGGAGATGATGCCCTGAGTGGTTCCAATCAATTCATCCTGCTTCTGGGAGGCGGTGTTGCAGCTATCGTTGGATATTTTAATAAAGTGGAATTCGACTACATGATAGACGAGGTCGCAAAAAATATTCAAAGTACCGCTGGTGCCATCCTTATATTGTTAATGGTTGGTGCGCTTGCAGGGACCTGGCTTATAAGCGGTATTATCCCTACTATGATTTACTACGGGCTACAAATTTTAAATCCTACGATCTTTCTAGCTGCCTGTGTAATTATTTGTTCTGTGATCTCTTTGGCCACAGGAAGTAGCTGGACCACCTCAGCTACTGTAGGTATAGCCCTGATAGGAATTGCCGATGCCCTGGGAATTTCACTTGGTATGACGGCAGGAGCTATCCTTTCTGGCGCTTATTTTGGAGATAAAATGTCTCCATTGAGTGACACCACCAATCTCGCTCCGGCGATGGCAGGAACCGATCTTTTCACCCATATAAGGTATATGGCCTTAACCACGGTACCAACCATTTCTATTACTTTAATAGCCTTTGTCATTATAGGATTAAACCTGGATACAAGTGGCTCGACAGATACCACTTCCATATTGAATTCTATAGATACTTCATTCAATATCAGCCCATGGTTATTCCTGGTTCCGGTTATTGTGATCATATTAATCGTTAAGAAAACATCACCTCTAATTGCCCTCCTAATAGGAACCCTTTTAGGTGCCCTGGCCGCAATTATCGCCCAGCCAGATATTGTTCTTGCTGTAAGCGGAATGGACAACCTTAACTTCATTAGCGGATACAAAGGAATTATGAATGCGATCACGGTAGATACTGCCGTAGAAACAGATTCTGAGGCACTAAATGATCTTTTCGCATCCAGCGGAATGGCAGGAATGCTTGGAACCATCTGGCTTATTATCTGTGCGATGGTCTTTGGAGGAATTATGGAAGCCATAGGAGCCTTATCGAGGATTAGTAAAGCCTTACTAAATATGTTTCATACCACCTTCGGATTATTTGCCAGCACGGTTATTAGTTGCCTGGCTCTGAACGTGACCGCTTCAGATCAATACCTGGCCATTGTGGTTCCTGGAAAAATGTTCGCCAAGGCGTATAAAGATAAAGGTCTGGCCCCGGAAAACCTCAGCCGTAGTTTAGAAGATTCGGGAACGGTAACTTCGGTACTGGTGCCATGGAATACCTGTGGTGCCTATCACAGCGGAGTCTTGGGAGTACCGGTTCTATCTTATGCCGGTTATGCTTTCTTTAATTATCTGAGCCCGTTTATGACATTATTGTTCGCGGCGATAGGAATAAAAATTAAAATGCTTACCGAAAAATAATCTTTGCTAATGCTGCGGTTATAAGCTTAAATTCCTGATAATTTGATAATTATAGAGGCACCCTATTGCGATTGCATTTAACCATAGGCAAACCCTATCAAACAATAAAATTTTAAAATTTTTCAGGCTTTTTAAAGCAGTCTTAGTTTCTAACTTTGTGCCGTAGAAAAAAAGAAAGTTTAATTTAAAACAATAAAATTATATGGCTTTAGTAGGAAAAAAATTTCCAAATCTTAGCGTAGATGCTATGAACGAAATGGGAGATACTTTCAAATTAAACGTTTTGGAAGAAGCTCAGAAAAACAATAAGAAAGTATTGCTTTTCTGGTACCCAAAAGATTTCACCTTTGTTTGCCCTACAGAACTACATGCTTTCCAAAATGCTATGGAAGAATTTGAAAAAAGAAATGTAATGGTGATCGGAGCATCATGTGATACTCCAGAGGTACACTTCGCATGGTTAAATACTCCAAAAGATAATGGTGGTATTGAAGGTGTAAAATACCCTATCCTTGCAGACTCTAACCGCAACCTGAGTTCAAGGCTTGATATTCTTGATATCATGAGCGAAACATATGATGAAGAAACAGGAGCAGTAACTCTTGAAGGTGACAATGTAACTTACAGAGCTACCTATCTTATCGATGAAGAAGGAACAGTATTTCACGAAGGTATCAACCACATGCCACTTGGTAGAAACGTGAATGAATTTTTAAGATTGATTGATGCTTATACCCACGTTCAGGAAAAAGGAGAGGTATGTCCTGCAAACTGGGAAGAAGGAAAAGAAGCTATGAATGCCGATAGAGATGGTGTTGCATCTTACCTTAGCCTAAATTAAGAGAAAGGAAGAGCTTAAATTAAGAATCTAAAAAAATTGCTATGATAAAGGAATTAGATCAAGATAACTTAAGCGAAGTAATTAGCAGCAATGATACTGTTGTGGTGCAATATATGGCCGGATGGTGTGGTAATTGCCGGTTGATGAAGCCTAAATTTAAGAAACTGGCTTCAGAAAACGAAAATACACAATTCGTATTAGTTGATGCGGAAAAATTTCCAGAATCAAGGAAACTTGCTAAAGTGGATAATCTTCCAACCTTCGCTACTTTCAAAAATGGAAGTTTTAAAAATCAGGTGCAAACAAATAAGTTTGACCAGTTAAAAAACTTAGTTGATGAAATTACCAGTAATTAGACATCTGCAGAAGAACAATGAGGTTGAAAAGCTTGAGAACACCATTGAAGTTCTTGAAAATTTCACCGAGCATCGTTCGGTTTCTGAAGAAGAAATGGATGTAATAGGAGAATTACTTACCAATCTTTGCGGAGCTGTAGAAGTTCATAAAATGATAAAAGATGGTGTTCCAGAAAGGGATGCCGCGAATAATTTTGTAAAGAAAGTTCTAGGGTCTATAGACCAGTAGATTTTTTTTCAAATCTCTTCACAAGGGCTGTTTTCATTAGAAAACAGCCCTTGTTGTTTTATGATAATTTTAGTACTTACCCAAAGACAATCTTCTAAATTTATAAACCAAATAAAAAAATAGCATGGCAAAGATAAAACTTGGAGAAGAAATGGTGACTACCTATGGCAACCTTCCTGCATTAGATGAAAAAGCACCTCATTTTGAACTTATTAAAGCAGATCTTAGCATAGGCACCCTTGAGGATTTCAAGGGAAAGAGAGTGATTATGAATATTTTTCCGAGTGTGGACACTGGAGTTTGTGCAACTTCTGTTCGAAACTTCAACAAGAAAGCCGCAGAATTGAAAAACACTGTAGTTTTATGTATCTCTCGTGATCTTCCCTTCGCTCAGCAAAGATTTGTTAGCGACGAAGGATTAGAAAAGGTGGTTAACCTCTCAGATTTTAGAGACAGAAATTTTGGCAAGGACTACGGAGTTGAAATGATAGATGGCGCTTTTGAAGGACTGCTGTCCAGAGCAGTTTTGGTATTAGATGAAAACGGCCATGTGATCCATTCACAACAAGTACCAAGTATCGACGAAGAACCCGATTATCTTGCCGCTCTGAAAACATTATTATAATGAAAAACAGTTTCCTCGGTAAAAGAATTAGAGGAGGAGGATTTGCCATAAAAGGTGCCTGGCTCTTGATGAAGCATGAGCCAAGCATTCAGGTTCAATTCGCGATTTCTATCCTTGTTTGTATTGCCGGCTGGTATTTTGAAATTTCCCGGTACGAATGGATCTTTCAATTCCTGGCTATTGGTCTCGTCATGACCGCCGAAGGTTTGAATACCGCCCTGGAAGCAATGGCAGATTTTGTGCACCCAGACTTTCATAATAAAATTGGATATATCAAGGACGTTGCCGCCGGCGCTGTTTTTATCGCAGCCCTAATCGCAGTTATCATTGCCTGTTTTATATACCTTCCTTATTTATTTTAGCTCTTCAGAAGAATTTTAGAGATATGCCCATTTGGGATTGGCAATTCTATATCTATAATTAATATGTCAAACAGTTATTGTTTTAACATTTTTTTATATTTTGGGCAGCGCTAATCTATCTTAAATGATTTCCCTGAAAAGAATTTTCATTGTAGCCCTGAGCCTGCTTATTTATTCCTTTACATTTTCTCAAAACCAGGTTGCAGATTGGGTTATCTGCGATGATCATAGAGATGTTGCTATGACCTTCAACTTGAATGAGAAGAATGATGAAATACTGGATGGTAGAAATGCTTCAAATTTTACCATTAGCTATTACGAAACTCAATCTGATGCTGAAACCAGATCGAACGCAATTACACAAGAGGTTCCGGTTTCACCATCAAATGATAAGACCATATTTTATCGTCTGGAAGATAATAACAATACTTCCTCCTTTGAGATAGGCTCGTTCAACCTGAAAGTAATCCGAACAGAAGTTAGAATGGACGAAGATTTTTATTGTGGAAACTCTGAGGGTTATCATCAGTTCAAACTGGCAGATCTCGACTATGGAATGTTGAACTTTCAACATCCTTTGAATGACCAGGATCCGGCCATTCACGAGGTTTCATATTATCTTACCGAAGATGATGCAGAAAATCAGGTAAATCCTCTGGATAAAGATAACTGGACCAATACCATTCCCGATCAACAGACGATCTTTGTTCGGGTTCAACGAACTGATGAATATTCCTGTTACCATGTCAAGTTTTTTATACTATATATCGCCAGGACGCTTGAAAATCCTAATGCCAGTGATGAAACTATTTGTACAGATAAGCTTCCCGGAGCGTTCAATTACGATCTTTCAAACAAAGATGCGGAAATCCTGAATGATGCCGGGGAAGACCAATTCAATGTTTTATATTTTAATTCTGAAGCTGATGCCCATAGCCGAAACTCAGAGATCACCCAGGTAAATGGATCTGAATTTCCTAAGAAGATTTGGTTCCGAATGGAAGATAATATGTTCAGAGGTTGCTATGAAACTGGCAGTTTCACACTAGATATGGAGACGGGAATACAGGCAAAGGAGCCTGAACCATTTATGGCTTGTGATATAGAAGAGTCAGGCAGCCATTACTTTGACCTAAGCGAGAAAGATAGCGAGATCATGGATGGTCAATCTTCGGCTGATTATCAGGTTTCTTATTATTATAGTATGGAAGATGCGCGAAATGCAGCCAATGAGATCCCTAAACAAAATTATGAAGCTGCTATTGGCACAAATTCATTGATCGCAAAACTTTCACCCAAGAGCGGAGGGTGCTCAAGTATGACCAAATTAGAGGTAATAGTTTCAGGCTTACCAAAGCCCATGTTAGATGACTCTTATTTTATCTGTGAAGAAAGCTCCAGTTTGAATATAGACGGTGGCGATTTTGAATCCTGGGAATGGCTTGGGACCAATTATGAGACGATAGGCACAAATCGGAATATAAACATTACCGAGCCGGGAGATTATGCTCTTTCGGTTTCCAAAACCATGAACGGTATTACCTGCCAGAACACTATTTTTTTTAAGGTGGAAAATACCAGCGGGATTGGAGAAGTTAATTATTCTCTTAGCGGCGCAGACAATAACCGGAAGTTAAAAGTGAACACACTTAACAACGGTAATTATGAATATTCT
>JBFIMP010000067.1:0-11450 GCA_041611635.1 Christiangramia sp. | reverse complement strand
GCTGAAAAAAACCTGATAGAACATCTTCTATACCGAAAATGTTGGATAGATACCGTACAATGGCATTATGAAGATATCATTAGGGATCAAAATATAGATCCTGTTGAAGCTCTGGAATTAAAAAGAAAGATCGACGCCTCTAATCAGGACCGTACAGATACCGTTGAATATATTGACAGCTACTTCCTGGAAAAATATAAGGATGTACAGCCAAATACAGATGCTACCATAAATTCTGAAAGCCCGGCATGGGCTATAGACAGACTTTCAATACTTGCTTTGAAGATCTATCATATGAACGAAGAAGCGAATCGTGAAGATGCTTCACAGGAGCATCAAATGAAATGTAAAGCGAAGCTAGATGTACTTCTAGAGCAGCGGGTAGACCTTTCTACAGCAATTAATCAGTTGCTTGAAGATATCGCCAAAGGCGAGAAATACATGAAGGTTTACAAGCAAATGAAGATGTATAATGATGATGAGTTGAACCCGGTTCTACGAGGCAATAAGTAATTTTATGGACCAAGACCGCAATTCCTTGTCTGTGAAAAAAGGAAAGAGCAAGCATATCCTGGTTATTCGCTTCTCTGCTATGGGCGATATAGCCATGATCGTTCCTGTGCTCAGCGTACTGGTAAAAAATTACCCTGAACTCACGATCACCGTGCTTACCAGGCAATTTTTCGCCCCGCTTTTTAGTCATTTACCTAATGTTAGGATCTATGAAGCAGATCTTAAGGGCGTGCATGATGGCGTTTTGGGATTAGGGACGCTGGCCAGAGAGTTAAGGGAAGAGGAGATAGATGCGGTGGCAGATCTTCATGATGTACTTAGAACAAATGTCCTTAGATCCCTGTTTTATCTATACGGAATACCTTTTAAACAGATCGATAAGGGGCGTTCAGAAAAGAATGCCTTAGCCAGTAATAAAAAAGGCTTCAGGCAGTTGAAATCCACTCATCAAAGGTACGCAGATGTATTTGCAGATCTTGGATTTCCTATAGATCTTTCAGAATATACCCCGCCTCCCAGACGGGAATTATTACCTAGGGTCTATGAACTTATAGGGAAGCAATCAAAAAAATGGCTTGGAATCGCGCCTTTTGCCCAGCATGATTCCAAATGTTACCCTAAAGATCTAATGGAAGAAGTGATCTCTGAACTTTCTTCTAAAGGAAATATCAAATTGATCATGTTTGGCGGTGGAGATACCGAAAGAGAACAATTGGAAGTATGGGAACAGAAATTCGATAATTGCATTAGTGTTGTTGGCAAACTTAGTTTTGCTGAAGAATTAAGCCTTATTTCCAACCTGGATGCCATGCTTTCCATGGATAGTGGAAATGCTCACCTGGCGGCAATATTTGGAATTCCGGTAGTAAGTATCTGGGGAGTGACCCATCCTTTTGTAGGTTTTAAGGCCTTTAATCAACCTATAGAAAACTGTATACTTCCCGACCTGGAAAAATATCCCAAGATCCCGACTTCTGTTTATGGAAATAAAGTTCCGGAAGGCTATGAAGATGTAATGCGCAGCATTCCTCCGGAAAAAGTTATTCAGAAAGTTTTGGAGAATTTATAATTTACCACTTTTTAAAGCGGTGGGAACTGTTTTATAAGTTCTGTAGGAGATGAAAAAGAACCCTGAAGCTTTGCTTAATGCCGAAGCTTCAGGGTTTTTTTATTTAAACATCATCAAAGTCTATCTTAAGAGTAGGAGTGGTTGGGTGTGCCTGGCAGGTTAGAACAAAACCTTCCTCGATCTCTTCATCTGTCAAGATCTGGTTTTTGCTCATTTCAGCTTTGCCTTCAGTGATCCTGGCCATACAACTACTGCAAATACCGCCCTGGCAGGAATAAGGGACATCGATGTCGTTTTCAAGAGCAACGTCAAGTACTATAGATTTTCTATCCATGGAAAAGGCATATTCTTCGTCATCTACCGTGATCGTTACTGCAGTTGCACCATCTGTATCCCCCTGAATTTCTTTTTCTTCACCTGTGGTGGTGAAAAGCTCGAACAGGATCTGTTCCTTTTTCACACCATTATCAAGTAATACGTCTGTAACGTGGTTAATCATTTCTTCTGGGCCGCACAAATAGAATTTGTCGAAAGGGTGGTCCTTGAATTTGTTCTTGACGATATAGTTAACCGTACTGGTCTCTATTCTTCCAAAATGAGCATTATCTTCCCTAGTTCTGCTGTATATGAACTCCACGAATAGTCTATGTGGAAATTCGGACTGAAGCTCAAGAAGCTCTTTAAAGAAGATGGTATCGTCTACAGATTTATTGCCGTAAGTAAGCACAAACCTGCTGTGTGCTTCATCTCTAAGCACAGATTTTATGATTGAAAGTACGGGAGTAATCCCACTTCCGGCAGCAAAAGCTGCGTAATTCTGTCTTTTTTCTCCGGGTTCAAAAATGAATTTCCCCTCTGGTGGGTGAACTTCTAATACATCTCCGGCAACGAGTTTGTTATTGGCGATTACAGAGAACCGGCCGCCTTCTACCTCCTTAACCGTTACCTTGAATTCATCTGAATTTGGTGCGGAACAAAGGGAATAAGCCCGGCGTATTTCTTCGCCATCTGCCTTGGTTCTAATGGTGATATACTGTCCTGCAGAAAAATTGAATTCTTCCTTAAGGTTTTCCGGGATCTCAAAAGATAAACTTACCGCCTGTGATGTTTCGCGAATTATTTCCTTTATTTTTAGCGGATAGAACTTGCTCATTATTTTTTATTTGTGCGCAAAAATACAAAGTATGACGGTTTTTGAAATGTAACAAAAGTTTAAATTTCGATACCAATTAATCAAATACGGTTTTATGTTCAAAAAATTTGCCTGGTTGGAATGGAAATCCTTCCTGAGATCTGCCAGTTTTGGAAAGAGTTTGGGACTAAAAATCCTTATGGCATTTCTGGCCGTATATTTTGCGGCCCTTTTTCTTCTTTTCGGAATCTCCTTATTTCCCTTGATACATAAATTTTACCCCGAACAGGACCCCTTAAAGGTGGCAAACAGCTTCGTCCTGGTATATTTCACCTTTGAAATTATCTTCAGGTTTATGCTGCAAACCCTGCCGGTTATGGATATTAAGCCTTTGATGGTCCTGCCGGTAAAAAAGAAAAAAGTCGTGAATTTTGTGCTCTTTAAGTCGCTGTATTCTTTCTATAATTTTCTTCCTTTATTACTGATAGTACCGTTTGGCTTGTTTTGCATGTTCAAGGAAGATTATAGCACTGCTGGAATGACCGGCTGGATCATCGCCATGTATGCGACCACCCTGTGCATGAATTTCCTGAATTTTATCATCAAGAAAAGATTTACTGAAAATCTCAAGGCACTTATTCCTATTGTAGGCGCAGGAGTTACCATAGCTTTGCTGGATTACCTGGGAATATTCGATATAACCGCCTATTTTGGAATGCTGCTGGATTATCTAGTGCTTAACCCTTACCTGGCTATTATTCCAGTTCTGTTATTGATTATTTTGTTTTGGTGGAACTTCCAAAATCTCAGGGATAAATTTTACCTGGATGCAGATCTTAAAGGAAAAAATAAAGCTGCCAGTACCAGGGAATTTGGCTGGACTAAAAAATTTGGAAGTCTTGCCCCTTTTCTTCAGCAGGACTTAAAGCTTATCTGGAGAAATAAAAGGCCTAAAACCACGATCTATTTATCATTTATTTTCCTTGCTTACGGACTAATCTTTTATCCTAATGAAACCTACCAGCAAATGCCTACTTTTTTCGTATTTGCCGGGATTTTTATAACCGGCATCTTTATGATCAATTTCGGGCAGTTCGTTCCATCCTGGGATGCTTCCTACTATCAAATGATCATGGCGCAGAATATCCCAATGAGGCAGTACCTGGCTTCAAAAATGGGCTTGATCACTTTTAGCGTACTCGTGCTTGCGATATTATCCACGCCTTATGTATACTTTGGTTGGAATATTTTATTTCTAAACCTAGCCTGTGCCCTTTACAATATGGGCGTAAACATCCCTATTCTTTTATATGCTGGTTCGTTCAATAAAAAACGTATAGATCTGGATAAAAGCCCGTTTATGAATTACCAGGGGACCGGCGCCTCTCAATGGCTGGTGGGGATACCACTTGTTTTTTTACCAATATTACTCTTCTGGATCACCAATAAATACATTAATTACGAAGCAGCGATCGTGATACTTGCGGTTCTGGGAATTATAGGACTTATTCTTCGACCAAACCTGCTAAGCTTTTTAACGCAAAGGTATCGCAACAGGAAATATGTAATGATTCAGGGATTCAAGCAAAAAGGAGACTAAAATTTTATTTTTATGATTACAGCAACCAATCTTTCAAAAATGTATAATGGTACGAAAGTACTGGATATAGAGCATTTGGATATCCCTTCAGGACAGAACTTTGGCCTGGTAGGAAATAACGGCGCTGGAAAGACTACCTTTTTTAGTCTGCTTCTGGATCTAATTCAGCCTACCACGGGAAATATTTTTAATAAAGATATTACTGTGAGCGAAAGTGAGGACTGGAAACCTTTCACCTCTTCATTTATCGATGAAAGTTTCCTTATTGGATACCTTACTCCGGAAGAGTATTTCTATTTCATTGGGGAGCTTAGAAACCGAAATAAAGCAGATATCGATAGCTTTCTTACGCAGTTTGATGATTTTTTCAATGGAGAGATTATTGGACGGAAAAAATACTTGAGGGATCTTTCAAAAGGAAACCAGAAAAAAGTGGGGATAGTAGCTGCCTTGATCGGTGATCCTGAAGTGGTCATCCTCGATGAGCCATTTGCAAACCTTGATCCAACCACCCAGATAAGGCTCAAAAAATTACTGAAAGAACTTTCACAGATCTCTGGAACTACCATTTTAATTTCCAGTCATGATCTTATTCATGTTACCGAAGTATGCGAGCGTATCGTGGTGCTGGATAAAGGGGTGATTGTGCGTGACATGGAAACTTCTGAAGCTACCCTTAACGAACTGGAGCAATACTTTTCCGCTGAAATTGCCGAAGGCTAGTACGTAGTACTTATTGGACTTTGGAAAAAGAAGTTTACTTTTACATACTAAATCAGCTGTATCAAAGTTATTCATGATACCACAAAAGGTTCATTTTGAATACGTTTACCCGTTTTACTATTTTTCTGGTGCTTTCGGCGGCCATTGTTAGCTGCTCCCGAAAGAAGGACACTTTTATCAACAGGAATTATCACGCCATTACTGCCGAATATAATACGCTTTTTAACGGCGAGATGGCTTTTGAGCAGGGAAGAGAGGAGATCAATCAGAACTACGCCGATAATTACTGGGATATTCTTCCGGTTGAAAGGCTGGATGTGGATGACAAGATCTTACTGCCAGACAGTGTTAGAAATCAGAATTTTGGAAGGGCAGAGGAGAAGGCAGTAAAGGCAATTCAGAGACATTCCATGCAAATTGGCGGGAAAGAGCGCAATCCAGAAATGGACGAAGCTTACCTTTTACTGGGAAAAGCAAGGTATTTTGATCAGCGATTCATCCCTGCTTTAGATGCCTTTAATTATATTCTTTATCGCTATCCCGCCAGTAACAATATAAACCACGCCCGCATATGGCGCGAAAAGACCAATGTTAGGATAGGAAACGAGAATTTAGCCATTAAAAACCTAAAAAAGATCCTTGATTCAGATAACCTGGATGATCAGGATCTGGCAGATGCAAGCTCCAGTCTTGCCCAGGCTTATATAAATCTCAATCAAATAGATTCTGCCGTAACCCCCATTCAAAATGCAGCCAGATTCACTAAGATCAATGCTGAAAAAGGACGGTATTATTTTATTCTGGGGCAACTTCATGATCGTTTAGGAGAAACAAGCGCAGCAAATTCAGCATTCGACGAGGTTATTGAACTTCATCGCAAGTCACCAAGGATCTACTATGTGAATGCTTTTGTGGAAAAAGCCAGGAATTTCGATTTCGATAAGGGAGACGAGGAATTTTTACTGGATATTTTAACTCAGCTGGAAGAGGACCGGGAGAACAGGCCATACCTGGATAAGATATATTTTCAATTAGGGGAATATTATACCAAACTTGATTCTACAGATAAGGCCATGGAATACTATAATAAATCCCTAAGGTCTAAATCCAGTGATATCTTTCTTAAATCTGTTAATTATGAGATCCTAGCTAATATAAATTTTGACAGGGCAAATTACCAGGATGCAGGTAAATATTATGATAGCACGCTTACTAATATGTCTCCAGATTTACTGGAATACAGGAGCATAAAGAAGAAAAGATCTAATCTTGACGATGTCATCAAGTATGAGAAAATAGCTGAAGAAACCGATAGTATTTTGAGGTTGGCCGGATTGCCGGAAGAGGAAAGACTGGCAATTTTCACCAAATATACAGATGAACTAAAAAAGAAAGCGACTAAGGAAATGGAAGCCGGAGAATTACCGGTTTATACAGCGAATATAGGGCCTAAAAATAATTTTCCTTCGGCTAGCGTTCCACCTGCAGGAGAAGGAAATTCATTCTATTTTTATAACCCGTTACGGGTATCAAGAGGAGCCCAGGAGTTTCTGCGTGTTTGGGGTACCAGGGAATTAAAAGATAACTGGAGGTGGGGTTCTACGGCTATGAATCAAAGTTCGGTGAATGCCCAGGAAAGGCTTATGGATATCAACTTGGATAACGATCCTTTATACGATCCCATGACCTACGTAAGCCAGATACCCGGGGAACAATCTGTACTGGATAGCCTCGCTACCCAGAGAAACCTGGCTTATTTTCAATTAGGGGTCATTTATAATGAGAACTACAAAGAAAATGAACTGGCTGCAGAGAGGCTGGAGTTCCTGCTGCAAAACGACCCACAGGAGCGATTGATTCTTCCGGCAAAATATAACCTTTATAATATCTATGGAGCTCAGGGCAGACTAGCAGATCAGGAAAGGTTGAGAAATGATATACTTCAAAACTATTCAGATTCGAGATACGCCGCTTTTATCAGGGACCCTCAAAGCATACAGAGGGATGAGAATAGTCCAGACCTGCTATATATTACGCTTTTCAGAGAATATGAAAATCAGCAATATCAGGAAGTCATCAATAAGGCAAATGAATATGTTTCGCGTTTTACAGGAGATCCTATAGTTCCAAAATTAGAATTACTGAAGGCACGTGCAGCTGCAAGACTAATGGGAATTGATGCTTATGAAAAGGCTTTAAGTTACGTCGCGGTTACCTTTCCACAGACCACCGAAGGTAGAAAAGCTCAGAATATTCTTAATACCTCGATACCTGATTTAAAGAGACTTGAGTTTGGTAATGACAGCATTGCAACCAGCTATAAACTTATATTTCCTATAGACAATACAGCAGAGGAAGAAGCAGTAAAGCTAAAGACCACCATTGAAAAAGCTATATCAGAATTAGATTACAATAAATTGTCTGTTTCTAGAGATGTTTATGATGTAGACCAGACTTTTGTTGTTGTTCATGGATTAAGCGAAAAATCTAGATCTCTTGGCTTTCAGGAGTTACTAAGAGAAAATAAAAACTATAAAATAGACAGGCAGGCTTTTGTTATGTCGGCGGAAAATTATAGAATTGTACAAATTAAGAAAACTTTAAGAAGTTATCTGGATAATTACTAAAACTGCCCTATTATGTTCTCAGAATCCAAAAAGACCAAGCCATCAAGTAATCAGAACGAACAAAATAGAATAGCTGCGGGTACCCTTATCACCGGTGAAATTTCTGGAAAAGGTTGCTTCAGGATAGAGGGAACTTTGGAGGGTAGTTTGAAAACACCGGGAAAGGTGGTGATTAGCGAAGGAGGTTTAATCAATGGTACGCTTGAGTGCGATAATGCTGATATAGAAGGCAGGTTCAAAGGTAAGCTTCTGGTTAAAGAAGTGCTAACCCTTAGGAGCTCGGCAAATATTGAAGGTGAGGTAATCACTGGTAAACTGGCTGTAGAGCCAGGGGCAATCTTCAATGCTACTTGTGAAATGAATGGAGGAGTAAAGCCTCTTAAAAAAGAAAATGAAAAAAGATCCGCGTAACAAATATCTCGCCTTTGTAAATATGGCCCTCCAGATGGGTATATTAATTGCGGCAGGGGTTTTTACCGGGATCTGGCTCGATGGGAAATTTGCAAATAAATATTCCGCCTTTACTATTTCACTTTCCCTTCTGGGAGTTTTTATAGCATTGTACCAGGTTTTTCGGGCGGTTAAAGACTTAAATGAAGACGAGTAAATGCAAGCAAAACTTATTTCCTTTCTAAAATTATTTTTACCCTTTTCGCTTGTTTTATTTTTTATTCAGTATTCGCTGGTAAATTATATTTTTAAGGTCCAACTGTATTATTCCACACTGGCGATCTATGCCTTCCATTTTCTGGCGACATTTTTGATTTTTCTTTTTCTGGTCTTTGTGCATAAGACCTTCAGCGATAAGACGGGATTTGCTTTTATGGCCTGTAGTCTTATAAAAATGCTAGCCGCAATTTTGTTCCTTTTGCCTGTAATGCTGAATGATACGCCTAATCCGTTCCAGGATATAGTTGCCTTTTTCATCCCTTATTTTTTATTCCTGATTTTTGAAACTATTTACGCGGTAAGGCTCATCAATACTAAATAACTAACTGTAATTCAGTAAAATCGTTAAATTTACCGAAACTGCTAAAAAATTATTCACCGGCCTTTCAGATAAAATTTAAAAGTATACCTTTGCACGGAAATTTAGAGCCCATAATTTTTAAGTAGAACAGGTACTATGACAGCAAAGAAATCTTTAGTGATTAGCTTGTACTTTACATTAGCATTTGCCATTTTCCCATTATTTACCGTTGCTCAAGAGCATGAGGAGCAGCATTCGGCACCTCAGGAAGCTGAAGAAAAGTTCAATGCTACCGAGATGATCATGCACCATATTGGTGATTCTCATGGATGGCACTTCTTTGGAGAAGGAGACAGCTCTGTCACCCTTCCTCTACCGGTGATACTTTATACCGAAAACGGGCTGGTAAGCTTTATGTCCAGTGAATTTCACCATGATACAGAAGGTCATCATGTGGTAGAAAAAGACGGGATGCGCTTTGTAAACCTTCATGAAGATATTTATAAGCTGGATTCAGGAGCAGAGGCTGTTGAGTTTGATGCAGACCATCACCCTGTAAATGCTTCCAAGCCATGGGATCTTTCTATTACCAAGAATGTTGCGGCAATGTTTCTTACGGTAATCCTTATGCTGATATTCTTTACGAGTTTGGCGAGACACCATAAAAAGCATAAACACGCTCCCAAAGGATTTAATAATGCTCTGGAAACTCTGGTTTTATTTGTAAGAGATGATATTGCTTTGCCTCAAATTGGAGAGAAGAAGTACATGAAATTTATGCCCTTCCTATTAACGGTGTTCTTCTTTATATGGATCACGAACTTAATGGGATTGTTGCCTGGTGCTGCCAATGTTACTGGTAATATCGCTGTAACGGTATCTCTGGGTCTGTTCACCCTGGCGATGATTGTCTTTAACGGGAACAAGGATTATTGGAAACACACCTTCTGGATGCCTGGCATCCCTACTTTTGTTAAGCCAATCCTGGCAATAGTAGAAGGTCTGGGTATCTTTATTAAACCAATCGCTCTTATGATTCGTTTGTTTGCAAACATTACTGCGGGCCATATTATCATTTTGAGTTTGATAGGGTTGATATTTATTTTAGAAAATGCAGGCATTGCAGGAGTTTCGGTTCCGTTTGCCTTATTCATAACCGTACTGGAATTGCTAGTAGCATTCCTACAAGCGTTTATTTTTACGATGCTGTCTGCCCTGTTTATCGGGATGGCGGTTGAGGAACATGAACATCATTAATTTTAATTTTTAATTTAATTACTATGGAGTATTTACACATTGGACTTGCCGCTTTAGGAGCTGGTCTTGCAGTTGTTGGAGCCGCTATCGGTGTTGGTAAAATTGGTGGTTCTGCCATGGATGCTATCGCACGTCAGCCAGAAGCAGCTGGAAAAATCCAGACAGCTATGATTATTGCTGCTGCACTTGTAGAAGGTGTTGCACTATTCGGAGTTGTTGCAGCTTTACTAGGGGTACTTACAGTACCAGCTTAGTCCAGAAGTTTAAAAATCTGTTCGTAACGGTTGGTTGCGAACAGATTTTAATTAATGATTAGAAGATTAAATATTATATAAAGAATTATGGATTTAATAACTCCTGAAATTGGCTTGTTTTTCTGGCAGACCATTGTTTTTCTAGTACTGCTTTTTCTTATGGCAAAATTTGCCTGGAAACCTATTTTAAATTCTGTGAGAAATAGGGAGCAGTCTATCAATGACGCCTTGGCTTCAGCAGAGAATGCACGTAAAGAGATGCAAAATCTAAAATCAGATAACGAGCAGCTTATGAAAGAAGCTCGCGCTGAAAGAGATGCTATCCTTAGAGAAGCCCGTGAGTTAAAAGAAAAAGTGATTGCAGATGCTTCAGAAGAAGCGAAGGTGAAAGCTGATAGGATTGTTGCAGAAGCGATGAAAAGCATCGAAATCGAAAAGCAATCTGCGATGGCCGAATTGAAAAATCAGGTGGCTGAACTTTCCTTGGAAATCGCTGAAAAGATTGTTCGAAAAGAACTTTCAGGAAAAAATGAACAACACCAGATGATCGAGAAGATGATCGGTGATGCTAAGCTAAACTAAGTTATGAGAGGAACCAGAGCCGCACAACGATATGCAAAGGCGATCCTTTCTTTAGCAAAGGATAAGAATTCGGCGGAAGCTGTAGAAAAGGATATGATCACGATCTCAAAAACTGTAAACAGTAGTAGAGATCTGGAGAATATGCTTACCAGTCCTGTAGTAAAAGACAGTATTAAGAAGAGCGCCTTGCTTGAAATTTTCAAGGATCTTAATGCCGTGACTAAAGGTGCTATAGATATATTGCTTGAAAACGGAAGGATCAATATTCTTCATATTGTGGCCAGGCAATATTTAATTCAGTTTAATGAAATGAATAATGTACAGCAGGCGGTTGTAACCACTGCAGTACCTTTAGATAAAGAACTGGAAGCTGTAATCCTTGCCAAGGTAAGAGAGTTAACAGGTTCTGAAGCCAGTCTCAAAAACCTCGTTGATGAAAATATCATTGGAGGCTTTGTTTTGAGGGTTGGAGATTTGCAATATGACGCAAGTATCTCTCGTAACCTTACCAGGCTTAAAAGAGAATTGAAAAACAACACATACGTTTCAAAAATTTAATTAAAACCGGTACGCCTCTGGCGCACCATTTTATCTTGAATAATTATGGCAGAAGTAAATCCTGCTGAAGTATCAGCAATATTAAAACAACAATTATCAGGTTTTGAATCCAAGGCCTCTTTAGATGAAGTAGGTACCGTTCTAACCGTAGGTGACGGTATTGCT
>JBFIMP010000066.1:0-11618 GCA_041611635.1 Christiangramia sp. | reverse complement strand
TTTTCCGAAGGCACCTAGCACAAAGTCTGATCTGAACTGCTCATCATTGGCTACAACCGTGAATTTTTCTCTATTAAAACTTACTTCTGATACGGTTTCGGAAATAATAGTGCAACCTAAATTAACGGCCGCCCTGTAAAGGAAATGGTCAAGGTTGTACCGGCTAATGCCCATTCCTCCTAATTCAAGTTTACAGATAATTGTTTTACCTGAATTGGAAGAATATTCCAGTTGGTGGATTCCAGGAGCATTTAATTTCTTCAGGTCTATCCCCAGTGAATGATAATAAGGCAGGATCTCAGCAGATAGATATTCTCCACACACTTTGTGATGAGGATAATGATCTTTCTCAAAGAGTATGACTTCTATATCACGCTTACACAGGTCTATGGCTGCAGTTAAACCTGCCAGTCCTCCACCAATAATAATCACCCGGGTTTTTTTCACACTTTCAATTTACTTACAAGAATAAAAAATCCCGGAGATTATCCGGGATTTAAATTTAAATATATGAGAAACAAGGCTTATTGATTACCCTTCTTTTGCTCAGCTTCTTTTTTAGCCTGTTCTTTAAGTTCTTCATTGGCGACAATTGCAAGTTCTACTCTACGGTTTTTAGAGCGACCTTCAGCGGTTGAGTTGTCATATTTTGGTTGAGATTCCCCATACCATTTAGTGGTAAACCTACCCCTGTCAATTCCATTATCTACAAGGTAACCTGTAACCGCCTGTGCTCTATTCTTAGAAAGGGTAAGATTATAACTATCACTACCGGTACTATCGGTATGTCCTTCTACAAGAATATTAGAGTTGGGATATTCTTTAAAAATATCGGCTAATTTGTTCAGGGTTTCCCTGGATTTGGCATTGATATTATACTTTTCAGTATCAAAATACACTCCACTGGACTCATCAAAAGTTACATTGATTCCCTCTCCTACCCTTTCAACTTCAGCACCAGGAATTTCCTCTTCGATCTTCTTGGCTTGCTTATCCATACGATCTCCAATGATCGCTCCGGCAGCTCCACCAACAACACCGCCAATTATAGAGCCCAAAGCGGTATTGCCATCACCGGTATTATTTCCAATAACACCACCAATAACAGCCCCTCCTGTGGCGCCAATTACAGCTCCTTTTTGTTTGTTATTCGCATTTTTAGTCGCTTCACAACCAAATAATAGGCTTGAAACCAATAATAAGGCGAACATGTTTTTAAATACTGTCTTCATAGCTTTTCTGTTTATTTATTATTTTGAAAAATTCATTCTTATAGTAAAAGGAGAACCATCTAAACTTACTGTTTGTTCCCAGATCATATTGGTATCAGTCAAACTTTTAAGATTCAATCTAAATCCCTGATTACCTGTGGTAGACTTGTAATTATCATTCGTTGGTTTCAATAGAAAATCATAAACTCCAGCCGGAGTATTCTCTTCATCTATAGACCAGATGAAATAATTAGTATCTCCATCACAGCCTACCCCATTTACAGTATAGGTACCACGATTATTATTCGATACAAAATCCCATGAACTATTTTCAAAGCACGAAGCTGAAGCTTCATTGAAAAGAGTAACATTAAAATTACCAGGATTATTAGGATAAGTAATACTGGTTAAGGTCCAGTTTCCGTCAAAGGTTTTTCGGGCTTCTTTAGCCACCTTACTGGCACCGCCGCATGCAGTCAACATAACTGCTACGGTTAATAAAACTAAATACTTCTTCATTATAAATTTAATTTAAAATAAAAATCCAATGCGTATTATGAATTTCATAGGAACACATTGGATTTCGTGATTTGAATTTTATCTTATCTTCTGAACAATCTGCTTAAAAGTGAGATCACTAATAGCACAAGAAAAATATAGAATATAATTTTGGCAATATCTGCAGCTCCTTCTGCAATTCCACCAAAACCGAAAATTGCTGCAATGATCGCGATGATCAGAAAAATAACGATTAGACGTACCATATTTTAAGATTTAATTGATTAGTTAGATCTAAATTACAGTAGCAGTATACCTTCAGCAAAAGATTATTAATAATTTAACAGTGCTTTTGTTAAGTATTCTTAAATAAATAAGCATTATTATATAACCTTATTAATATTCTATTAATTCCAGGAGTTTTTTTCTGAATCGTTCTTTAGGCAAGTACTCTTTTTCAAGTTCCCGGGCGAATGGAATTGGTGTCTCCAGGCTTCCTACACGCATAACAGGAGCATCCAGATTTTCAAAACAATTCTCAGAAATAATTGCAGCAATTTCTGAAGCAAAACTACCTGTTAGGGAATCCTCGGTAAGCACAATCGCTTTACCTGTTTTAGTAACAGATTCACAAATACTATTTACATCAAGAGGATTAAGACTTCTAAGGTCAAGAAGTTCTGCATCACTAAATTCCATTTCTTCAAGAATCTCCAGAGCCCAATGAACTCCCGCGCCATAGGTAATAATACTTACCTGCGAACCTTTTTTAATTTTGCAAGCCTTTCCAAATGGCAAAGTATAATAATCTACCGGGACATCCTGCCGAACACTTCTATATAAGGCCTTATGTTCAAAAAAAAGAACCGGATTTGGATCGTTAAAAGCTGTATTAAGCAATCCCTTGGCATCATAAGGAAATGCCGGGTAAACCACTTTTAATCCCGGTACTTTAGTGAACCATGCCTCATTGGTCTGGCTATGGAACGGGCCTGCTCCTACTCCCCCTCCACATGGCATTCTAATTACCACATCGGCTTTTTGATCCCATCTGTATTTTACTTTAGCCAGATAATTTACTATGGGATTGAATCCTGAACTTACAAAGTCACTGAATTGCATCTCAACCATCGCCTTCATATTTTTTATAGAAAGCCCCATCGCTGTCCCAACGACTGCAGATTCACAAATAGGTGTATTTCGTATCCTGTCCTTCCCAAATTCATCTGTAAAACCTTCGGTGATCTTAAAGACTCCGCCATAATCGGCAATATCCTGCCCCATCAAAACCAGGTTCTCATGTCTGGCAGTAGATTCTTTTAAGGCTTGAGATATCGCATCAACAAAACGAATATTTCTTATTTCTTCAGAAGGTTTGAATTCCTCATATTCATAACCTTGGAAAACATCTTCTAACTCTTTGCTGTAAATAGACCTAACAGCATCTTCAGCAAAGGCGATCTGCAAATTCTCATCGATCTCGTTTTGAAATTCGTTTCTTAAATTTTGAATTGTATCGTCATTAAGAATTTCATGCTCAATTAGATGATTTTCAAAATTAGCAATGGGATCCTTCTCTTCCCATTCGTCCATTAATTCCTGCGGCACATATTTAGTTCCGCTGGCTTCTTCATGGCCACGCATCCTAAAAGTCTTGAATTCGATTAAAACAGGCCTGGGGTTAGCTCTAATACTTTCTGCTATCTTAGACACTTTAGAATAGACCTCGGTTATATTATTACCATCTATAATATGTGATTCCATCCCGTAACCTGCACCTCGATCTGCAAGATCCTTGCAGCGATATTGTTCAGAAGTAGGTGTTGAAAGGCCATAGCCATTATTTTCTATGCAAAATATGACCGGAAGGTCCCAAACCGAAGCTATATTTAAGGCTTCATGAAAATCACCTTCACTGGTACCTCCTTCTCCCGTAAAAACAGCGGTAACTTTTTTCTCTTTGTTGAGCTTATGAGCCAGGGCAATTCCATCTGCAACCCCCATTTGTGGACCCAAATGAGAAATCATACCAATGATCTTGTATTCCTGAGTGCCAAAATGGAAACTTCGATCCCGGCCTTTGGTAAAACCTGAAGCTTTACCCTGCCATTGAGCAAATAATCTATTTAATGGAATATTTCTACTCGTGAAAACACCCAGATTTCTATGCATGGGTAAAATATATTCATCTTTCTGCATTGCTCTGGTAACTCCTACCGAGATAGCCTCCTGGCCAATGCCGCTAAACCATTTTGAGATCTTACCCTGTCTTAAGAGAATGAGCATTTTTTCTTCTATCATTCTGGGCTTCAGCATCGCAGAATAAAGGTCTAATAATTCTGTCTTGGTCAATCTTTCCGATTGAAATGATATTAGGGGTGTTTCGGGTTTACTTGAAAGCATGTACAAAGATTATATCTCAAATGTAACTATTTTTCTATTTGCTAAGAAAAATATAAAGCATAAGCATATCCCTTTATTTTACTTAACTTTGCGTGTTACGTTAATAAAAAATACTGCTAATAATGGCAATGAATAATATCCCAAGCGTAGATCTTGCTGATTTTTTATCAGATGATCCCAAGCGCAAAGAGAAATTTGTAAATGAGATTGGTAAGGCCTATGAAGAAATAGGTTTTGTAGCTTTAAAGAATCACTTTTTAAGCGATCAACTGGTAGATGATTTGTACAAAGAGGTAAAGTCATTTTTTGACCTACCAGTAGAGACCAAACAGAAATATGAGATCGAAGGTTTAGCCGGACAAAGAGGCTACATATCTTTTGGTAAAGAACATGCTAAGGGAAAGAAAGAAGGTGATCTCAAGGAATTCTGGCATTTTGGTCAGGAGCCATCTGAAGATGCAAATCTTACCGAGGAATATCCGGAGAATGTTCAGGTTGAAGAATTGAAAGATTTCAACCAGACCGGAATGGAAGCATACAGAATGCTTGAAAAAACTGGCATATATGTTTTAAGAGCACTGGCATTATATATTGGCCTAAATGAATTCTATTTTGATCATTGGGCTAGTAACGGTAACAGCATTTTAAGACCTATCCACTACCCTCCAATTAAAGAAGAACCTAAAGGTGCCGTAAGAGCAGGTGCGCATGGCGATATAAACCTTATAACATTATTGATGGGTGCCTCAACAGGAGGTCTTCAGGTATTGAGAAAAGACGGAGAATGGATCGATGCTATTCCTCAGGAAGATGAACTAGTGATAAATGTTGGTGATATGCTGGAAAGACATACCAATAATAAATTGAGATCTACAATTCATCGTGTAATTAATCCGCCAAAGGAAGAATGGGACAAGCCAAGATATTCTATTCCATTTTTTATGCATCCACGTAGTGAGATGAAGCTGGATTGTCTTGAAGAATGTATAGATGAAGATCATCCAAAACAATATGAAGATATCACTGCCGGTGAATTTTTGAATCAGCGCCTAATTGAAATAGGACTGGCTAAAAAATAGTTATGGCAAAGAAGAAATTAGGACTGGAAGATCTTGGAGGTTTTGTTTTTTCTACTAATGATGATTTTGACGAATCTAAGTATAGAGATGGTGAATCCCAGGAAGAACTTTCTCCAGAAGAGCAGAGACTCGAAGCACATTTTAGCAATAAAGGACGCGGTGGAAAAACCGTTACCATAATAAAAGGATTTCAGGGACCAGATGAAGATCTTGTTTCTCTTGGAAAAATGCTTAAAAAGAAATGTGGTGTGGGTGGATCTACTAAAGATGGAGAAATTATTATTCAGGGTGATGACCGTGAAAAAATAATGCAGATCCTAAAAAAAGAAGGTTATAATGTAAAGCGTGTTGGAGGTTAATTCAACACGCTTTTTTAATTCATAATAATGGAGAATAAGACCTTACACATAGTAAATGGCGATAGTCTGGCCGAGCAGATGCAGGAATTAAATCTGCCTGGAGAACTAGTCATTTGGAGAGAATTACTCTGTGAAGGTCCAACCCAAAAGGAGATTGATCGCGAGTTCTTTAAGATCAGGAAAAAGTTCCTAAAGAAAAGTTATGATATTTCTTCTGAAAATTATGATGAACGGTTTATCTCAGAAATAAAAAAACTAAAATCATTAAAGCATTATGAGAATGTCGTGCTCTGGTTCGAGTTCGACCTTTTTTGCCATATAAATATGCTGGCGGCAATTAGTTGCCTTTCTGAAAAAGACCACCAAGCCCCCATATCTCTCGTTTGCAGTAAAAAGCTGAAGGGTGAGAAAGAATTTCAACCTCTTTCGCAGTTGAATCTGAAGGAGCTTTACAATCATTACGAGAATAGGATAGAATTAAACACTGAAGATATTGAGGTCGCCCTGCTTATATGGGAACTTTATTGCGGTAATAATCCTATGAAGTTAAAACCGCAGATCAAGGTGAAAACCAATTTCGAATATCTATCCAGCTGCATCAGGGCCCATATAGAGAGATTTCCCAATAGCATTACCGGAATTAACACCCTTGAAAGGAATATCCTGAAACTAATTGAAAATCAGGACATAAAGAACGAAAATCACCTTCTGGGTTACGCGCTTCAATATCAGGGATACTATGGCTATAGTGACTCCCAGATGCAACGATTATTAAAAAAGCTTTCCATCTTCTATCAACAAGACGATGCAGGAATCGTCTTAACCGAAGATGGTAAAATGGCACTTGAAGGCAAAAAGAATTTTTATAGAAATCTTAAGAATGAAGAATATTTTGGTGGAGCCAGAGTATATGATTTCTTATACGAATCTGAATCTCATAGATTATTAAAATTATAAAATGAGTTTAAAAGCATCTGAACTAATTCTAAATGAAGATGGTTCAATCTATCACCTGGGACTCTTACCCGAGGACCTAGCCCAAACAGTCATAACTGTAGGGGATCCAGCAAGAGTAGCCTCAATTAGTAAATATTTTGATTCTATTGAGTTAAAGAGGCAGAAAAGAGAGTTCAATACGCATACCGGTTCATACAAAGGTAAAAGGATCACGGTAATGTCTACGGGAATGGGAACCGATAATATCGATATTGCCTTAACAGAATTAGATGCCCTGGTGAATATTGATCTTAAAGCTAAAAAGATCAAAGATGATCTAACAAGCCTGGACATCATCAGGATTGGCACTACCGGTTCGGTTAGGAAAGAAATTCCGGTAGATTCTTTCATCGTTAGCGAACTTGCTTTAGGTTTTGATGGTTTGATGCATTACTACAAAGATGATTCATTCCTCAATAAGGAAATTGCTGAAGCATTCGTCAAGCAAACAGACTGGTCAGATAAAAAAGCATATCCTTATGTAGTTGAGGGAAGTAAAAAACTTATCGAAAAATTAAGTTCAGAAACTACTATCAAAGGTTTTACCGGAACCAATGTTGGTTTTTACGGCCCACAGGCGAGGATTTTAAGAGCAGATGTTCCAGATCATGAAATGAATAATAAGATCGCGAACTTTAGTTACGAGCAACATAAGATCACTAATTTAGAAATGGAGACATCGGGCATCTACGGGATGTCTAAATTGCTTGGCCATGATGCGGTATCCATGAACCTGGTACTGGCCAACAGAGCCACCGGAGAATTTGCCGAGAACGCGCAAGTGATGATGGATAAGCTCATTCTTTACTGCCTGGACAGAATCGTTGGCTAGTATTCTTATTTAACAATATATTAAAAACTAAGCATGGCGTAGTTTGTATTTTTGGTAAAACAAATCTTAATCCATGCCGCAACCTAATGTAGACCGGTTTAGACATAGAGATCTAAATTGGTTGAGTTTTAATGAAAGGGTTCTTCAGGAGGCCACAGATAAAATTAATCCTTTGTATGAAAGGATCAGGTTTCTGGCCATATTTTCTTCCAATCTAGATGAATATTTCAGAGTACGCGTTTCCCAGCTAAGGCAAATGAAACGAGTAAAAAAAAGTATTCGTAAAAAGCTGGATCTAAGGCCTTCAAAGATCACCAAACAGATCATAGCAGAGGTTAAAGTTCAACAGAATAAATTTGGGGAAATTTATCATGAGGAGATCATTCCCGAACTTGCTGCAAATGGAATCTATATTCTGGACGCCGAACAATTTAGAACTGAGCATTCAGAATTTATAAGCGAATTTTTCGACGATAAGGTTGAAAAATATCTTAATCCTATACGCTTAGATCTTAAAAAAGAAAATGAGCTATTCCTTAAAAATTCTATACTATATTTTCTTGTAACCTTTAAAAATGAAGAGAAACTTGCCGTAGTAAATATTCCGGTTGAAGAATGCGGAAGATTTGTTCATCTTGAGAATAAGAATAAAGAGTATGAGATCACCTACCTGGATGAGATCATTAGGCATGAAGCCTATAAGATCTTTCCGGGTGAGGATATCACAGGTATCTATGAAATAAAATTATCTCGTGACGCCGAACTTTATATAGATGATATTTATGAAGGTGTACTGGCAGAAAAGATCTACAAATCTTTAAAACAGCGCACAGATGGTCAGCCCACAAGGTTGCTGTATGATGCCAGTATGCCGAAAGATATTCAAAAAAGGATCAGGAAACTTTTGAAATTAGGAAAAATAGATATGATGCCGGGTGGTCAATATCATAATTTCAAGGATTTCTTTTCTTTTCCAGATCCTACGAACAATAAGGATCTCCATTATAAAGAACTGCCGGCCTTACCGCATAGAATTCTGGAGAATAGTGATAACTATTTTGAAGAAATCGCCAAGAAGGATCAATCCCTGCAATTTCCTTACATGTCTTTTTCTTACGTAGAAAAATTCGTGGCAATGGCAGCAGAAGATGAAAACGTAACCGATATCAAGATATCATTATACAGGGTGGCCGATGAATCTGTTCTAACCAATTCTTTAATGAAAGCCCTGGAAAATGGAAAACGGGTTACCGTTTTCGTAGAGGCCAAGGCTCGTTTTGACGAAAAGAATAATATTAGCTGGGGAAGGAAATTTGAAGAAAAAGGCGCTAATGTTATTTATAGCTATCCTAAGGTAAAGGTACATTCCAAGATCATGTTGATCTGTCGCCAGGAAGGCGATGTTAACATGCGTTACGCCTACATAGGAACAGGGAACTTTAATAGCGAAACTTCAAAGATCTATTGTGATCACGCTATTTTTACGGCAGATAAAAATATTACCAAAGAATTAAGCAGGCTCTTTAAGGTTCTGGAAGGAGAATTGATCATTCCGCGTGAAAAAAGTTTACTGATCTCCCCTTTTTCCACGAGGCAGGAATTCATAAAACTTATTTATAACGAAATTGAGAATGCCCGCGCGGGTAAGAAAGCAAAGATCACCGCCAAAATGAATAGCCTTGAAGATGGAGAAATGATAGAGTTGCTCTATAAAGCCAGTGAGGCAGGTGTGGAGATCAGGATGTTGATACGCGGATTTAGCTGTCTGATTCCAGGTGTTAAAGGTTTAAGCGAGAATATTTATATTACCAGTGTTGTTGACAGATACCTGGAACATGGTCGTATTTACCTGTTCGAGAATGGAGGTGAAGAATTAATGTTCTATGGCAGTGCAGACTGGATGAGTCGAAATTTAGACCGAAGAATAGAGGTTATATCACCTGTTCTTGATGAAGACATAAAAAAAGAGTTCAGGGATATCCTTGAAATTCAATTAAATGACAATGTAAAAGCTCGAGTTCAGGATCCTGAAGAATCTAATCGTTACGTTGAAAGAAAGAAGGGACAAAAAAAGATTCGCTCACAATATGAGATCTATAATTATCTTAAAGAAAAACATACCTCATGAAAACGATCAAAGTTGGTGGAGTCCCCGAGCATTTTAATCTCCCGTGGCACCAGTGCATAGAGAATAACAATTTTGAGAATGAAGGGATTAAAGTTACCTGGAAGGAATTTCCTGAAGGAACCGGAGCCATGTGTAAGGCTTTAAGGGCTGGAGAGATCGATGTTGCAGTTATCCTTACCGAGGGAATTATAAGAGATATCATTAACGGTAATCCTGCGAAGATCATCCAGACTTATATAGCCAGTCCACTTATCTGGGGCATACATGTAGATGCCCAATCGTCTTACAAAAACGTGGAAGATCTTGAAGGCACCAAAGCTGCCATTAGCAGGGAAGGCAGTGGTTCGCATTTAATGGCCTATGTAAACGCTGAGCATAAGAAATGGGATATAGATAAACTTCAGTTCGAGATCATCAATAACCTGGAAGGAGCCATAAAAGCACTTAAAAGCGACAAAGCCCAGTATTTTATGTGGGAGCATTTCACCACCAAACCACTGGTAGATAATAACACCTTCAGGCTGGTTGCAGACTGCCCTACTCCATGGCCCTGTTTTGTTATAGCCGCAACAGATGATTGTATAAACAAGGATGCTGAAGCACTTAAGAAAATGCTGAAAGTGCTGAATAAAGAAACCAGGGATTTTAAAAATCAAGATAAGATTGACGTCAGGCTTTCTGAGAGATATCAGCAAAAACTTGAAGATATTAGAAAATGGCTGGACCTAACTCAATGGAGTCAGCAACAGATAAGTCAGGAGGACCTGGAAAAAGTACAGCAAAACCTGTTAAGGCTGGAACTGATCGATGAGAAAGTAAGTCACGAAGAATTAGTACATAGGCTTGACTAAATTTGTATATCTTTAACCTTTATAAAATTAAATTATTTATTACACTATTGAAGATAACAAGACACAAGTTTTCAACTCGCTAGTTTTAAATTTATTAAGTGGATTTTACTAAGACAATTTGTATCTTTGCAATTGCCGGGTTTTAGCACCTAAAAATCTATCAGACCTTAATTACTTTTTTCTGCACCCCCCTGCTGGTTATCCTCTTTCAGGATTCACATTATTTCTGAAAATACCATCTAAAATCATCAATAAAAAAGGCAGAGGTCATGAAAACAAAATATGTTTTACTCGTAATTAGTCTAATATTTATTTGTTTTTCAGCGGAAGCACAGATTTTAAAAAAACTCAAAAAGCAAATAGAGAATACTACAGAAAAGGTCCTATTAAAGAAAACCGATGAAAAGACCGAACAGGTCGTGGGAAATACGATAGATAGTGTAGTAAACCCTAATTCCAATCAAAAAAACAATATACCTCCGGGAGAAACAGCCAAGGCTAATGAGGCAAAACTCATCAATACCGAAGCTAAAAGATCTTTCTATACCAATGATGTTATTGTAAAAACATCTGATAGTAAAGGAAAAGGAAGCGAATATTATTTCGATAGTGATGAGCTCGCCGCCAGAGGACTAGCTCCAAATGCTAAGGAAATATACATCGACAGTGAAGGCTATCAATATGCTTATAATGAACATGCAGGCCGGTGGGAGAAGACGGGATTGATGAAATCTGACGCCATGGCCTTCATGATGCCAGCCATGTCTATGGGTATTTTAAAATTGCCGGCAGGACCGGGTTTAGATGCTTCAAATAAATTAAAGGAACACGGGCTTAATCTCAACACCTTCCAGATCGTGGAATGGGCTTTTATTTATAAGCCGGAACATTTTCGTAATGGGGATTACGAGGAAATCAGCTCAGCCTGCCCGGGTGGAGGAAATTGCTCCAAATTCATTTATAAAGATCCAGATTACAAAGGTTCATGGGTTTTGTTCGACAATCAGGGACGATTATCTGAAATATACGCTAAGGTAAATACGCAGCAGGTCCAGGGAGACGGATCCTATAAATTTGAATATGCTCCGGTAAGTATTAGCGTTCCCGCAGCCGTGGAAGTAAAACAGCCATTTCAGGATCTATTTATGGCGGGCGCCGATGCCACACCACCAGGACAAAGCGACAGGGTACAGGCAAAAAATAGCGGTAATGAGCCGGCATATAACACATCGCTGCCTTCGAATCCGGGAAAAAGTATGGC
>JBFIMP010000065.1:0-11654 GCA_041611635.1 Christiangramia sp. | reverse complement strand
TCAGGTGGGAAAAAGATAATAACCTGAGACTCCATAGGCCCGATCTTGAAGAATATCTTTCTCCGACCCATCTTAAAAAAGTAATGGAAAACTTACTGGAAAAGAAATGAAGATCCTGATGCTATCCATATCTGCACCACACTTCTTTAACTGGACCGAACAGTTAAGGGACTCGGGGCATGAAGTCTACTGGCTGGATGTATACGATTCTAATACAAAGGTGGAAAAAATAGATTTTGTGAAACAGATCACCGGTTGGCGATATAAGTGGGATCATCCGGGGAGATATTTTCTTAAAAGTAAGGCCCCGGGTTTTACCAGGCTTTTGAATCGTGTAAATGAAAGGAAACTGGAAGACATTTTTAGAGAGAAACTTCGAGAAATTCAACCCGATGTGGTGCATAGCTTTGTAATGTTTATTGCCGGTTATCCTGTCTTAAAAGCTATGAAAAAATATCCCCAGATTAATTGGATTTACTCGTCATGGGGGAGTGATATGTATTTTCTTTTAAATTCTGAGAAGCATTTAAAACAAGCAGAAGAGGTACTTCCGGAAATAGATTACCTGTTTACGGATTGTGACCGGGATTACGGGATCGCAAAAAAGCATGGCTTTAAAGGTGAATTTCTGGGAACATTTCCCGGTGGAGGTGGTTTTGATCTGGAGAAAATCGAAAAATATAAAAAGCCTTTGGATGAAAGAAAGGTCATTTTAATTAAAGGATACCAGGGAGAGCTGGGTAGGTGTATCCAGGTGCTTCAGGCTGTAGAAGACCTGCAAAGGGAATTAGAGAGGTATCAAATAGTTGTTTTTGGAGCAGCGCCAGAGGTAAGAGCATATGTTTCGAATAGTCAGTTAAAAAACTGGCTGAATTTAAAGTTGTATTCAAAACTTTCCCACCAAAGAGTGCTGGAGTTAATGGGAGAGTCATTGATCTATATTGGTAACAGTGTTTCAGACGGAATGCCGAACACTTTGCTGGAAGCAATCATATTGGGAGCTTTTCCTATGCAGTCAAATCCCGGCGGGGCTTCGGCTGAGGTCATTAATGATGGGTTTAATGGACTGCTGATAAATGATGCGGAAAATGTTCCAGAAATTAGTAGGCTTCTAAAGAAGTCTGTTTCAGAAGAAATCGATATTTTTAAGGGAATTTCTTATAATTTAAAAGAGATCTCCCCCCGGCTAGAAAGAGCATTTATCAGGGAGAAGGTCTTACAAAAATACCTGTTTATAGAAAACCAAGTTATTCAGGCCTAACTCATGGAAGAAAAGATTGCGATCATTTATGCTAATAGAAATAGGGATTCCGAGAGGATAAGGCTTTCCTTTGAATCCCTTCAAAAGCAATCTTCAAAGAATTTTGAGGTGATCTTTGTCGATTATGGGAGTGATGCCCCTCTTGCTGAGGATCTGAGAAAGCTTATGGGCGAATATGATTTTGTGTCTACTTTTTTTTTACCCGTACCCCAGCTGCTTTGGAACAAGAGTAAGGCCCTTAATTATGGGGTTTTGAAAAGCAAAGCCTCTTATATATTTATCGCCGATGTGGACCTTATCTTTCATCCTAAAGCGATAGAAAGATTGGAGCAGCTAAAAAAACCTGAAAGTTTTTTTCTCTTTAAGATGGGATATTTGGACAGGGACACCTCTTCTCATCTTAAAGAATTAAAAACCTTTGATGCCTTAAAAGCTTCACGCCTTGGAGAGGTGAACGGCATGGTGCTGGCTTCGAAGGAGGCTTTTTTGAAAGTGAATGGTTTTGATGAATTCTTTCATTTTTATGGAGCCGAGGATGTGGATCTTTTTTCACGTTTTGAGACTGCCGGGTACAGGGAAGAAAAAACAGAAGGCCTTTACTTTTTTCATAACTGGCACCGTAGCTTCCAGAGCTCGGAAGAAAAGATCGTGAACAGGAATCCTCGCATAAAGAACATCATGCGGATCAATCAGGAACATTATTTCAGGAATATAGCTCGAAAGATTCTGAGGCCAGAACGGCAGAATGGAATGGGGGAAATTTTGGAGCCTGGAAGGAGTTCAAGATTAAAAGAACCCACCTGTAATTATAAAATCCCTAATATTGCCGCCAGGGTTGAACATTTTCTGGAAGAAGAATTACTGACTCTAAAAGAGGAGGTAGTAATGGCAGAGTTTGTGATCGATCCATTCTATGAGACTTTAAAATACAGGATTAAGAAAAAACTGGGAAAACAAACGCAGGCTTACCTTTCATTAAAAGAGGTAAATGATATGATTCTTAAAAAGATCATATTCAACTACAGAGATCATAATTATAGCTATGCTATTAGTCACGACCTAGATTGTATTGAGTTCAGGATAGAATTATAAGTACCTTATCGCATGGGAAAAATGTTTAAGAAGGTAAAGCAAATGTTTTTTAATAAATTCAGGGAATACAGACAAAAACAGGAGTTTAATCGTATCTCCAAGAGAACCCAGGCTTTAAAGAATGCAGAAAGGTCAGATTTGGAGCGATGGAAAAGCAGTGCAGAATTACTGGAAAACTGGAATGAACGAACTTGTTTGATGGCTAAGATGATTCCGGAAAATGCAAAAGTCATAGAATTTGGGGCAGGTAATATGGTCTTAAAAAATTATCTTCCATCAAATTGTGAATATCAGGGGTCAGATCTAGTGCATAGATCACCCGAAATGAAAGTCTGTGACCTTAATGAAGGGATAGATTTTTCTCTCGGGCCATATGATACTGCCGTTTTTAGTGGAGTCCTGGAATATGTCTATGATATAGATGAGATTTTCGAACAGTTAAATGGAGAGATTAGCAGGGTGGTCCTCTCCTATGCCTGTTATGATCATTTTCCTGTTAACAGAGAGAGGATGGGGTGGCTGAGCGATTATAAAAAAGAAGAACTGGAAAGAATCTTTTATAAATATAATTATGAAATAAAGAGTTATCAGGAGTGGAGAAGGCAATCGGTTTTTAAATTGGAAAAAAATGTTTTTGAGCAGTAGGCTTTTAAAGAATAAATATCATCAATTAAGGCTGAGCAATAACCGGCTAAGGGATAAGTTGTTGGGAGACACAAATTACAAGAAATTTGTTATTATAAGCGATGCCCGAACAGGATCTACCTTACTTCTCAATCTTTTAGGCTTTCACCCTCAGATTGAGACAGAGGGAGAACGTTTTAAAAGTATAAATGGCAAAAGTCAGGAAGAGATCTGGAATGATATTTTTAGAAAAAGACAAAAAAAGCTGAAATATGTGGGTTTCAAACTTTTTTATTTTCATGCTGCGGGGGAAGACAAATGGGTGTGGGACAGGCTAAAAAGAGACAGATCTGTAACGATCATCCATTTGACACGAGATAATATTCTCAGGTCTTTGATCTCTAAGAAAATAGGTCTTAAGACCAAAAGGTGGACTGAAAATGTTCATAATAAAGATGTGGTCCCTCTTGAGGATAAGAAAATTCACCTTGATGCAAATGAGTGCAGGAATTATTTCGTAGAAATGACAGCTTACCAGGAGAGGACCAATAAGATCTTTGTAAACCATTCCCTAGTGCATGTGAGTTATGAGGAACTAGCCGGGAATACCCGTGGAGTGATCAATAATTTGTATAGTAGGTTAGGTGTTAAGCCTTACCAGAAGGACTCTCAATTAAAGAAACAGAATCCGGAAAGTATAAAGGAACTCGTTTTGAATTTTGAAGACCTAAAAAAAGAATTGAAAGGTTCCAGATGGGAGACTTTTTTTGAGTAGAATTATTTAAAGTTATTGTCAATGATAAATATCATAGCTGAAATAGGACAGGCGCATGAAGGCAGTTTAGGGATGGCCCTTTTTTATATAGATGCACTTGCTGATGCTGGGGTTGATACCGTAAAGTTCCAGGTACATATTGCCGATGCTGAGAGTAGCATTCATGAACCTTTCCGGATAAAGTTCTCTCAACAGGACGAGACACGATTTGACTACTGGAAGCGTATGGAATTTAGCCTGCAACAATGGAAGATCCTGAAGTTGAGATGCGAGGAAAAGGGGGTGGAATTTCTTGCCTCCCCATTCAGCAATGCTGCGGTAGATCTTCTTGAAGAGCTTGAAGTAAAGAGATATAAGATAGGTTCAGGAGAGGTAAATAATTTACTTTTGCTGGAAAAGATTGCCCAGACCAGGAAACCGGTCATACTTTCCTCAGGGATGAGCTCTTTTAAAGAACTAGATAGTACAGTAGATTTTTTAAAAGAGAGAAAAATAAATATTTCCATATTACAATGTACCACCTCGTATCCTACTCAACCTGAAAATTACGGGCTGAATGTAATCAAAGAGTTAAAGGATCGTTATAACCTTAAAACTGGATATTCCGATCACTCTGCTAAAAAAGAGACCAGTGTCGCAGCGATCGCTCTTGGAGCTGAGATCCTTGAATTTCATGCTGTTTTCAGCCGGAAGAGTTTTGGGCCAGATGCTTTTTCTTCTCTAGAGATCGAAGAAATAAGAGAATTGGTAAAGGCGGTAAGGAATATTGACGAAGCTCTTGAAAACCCAGTGGATAAAAGCGATAATTCCAGATTTGCAGATCTAAAAGGAATCTTTGAAAAGTCTCTGGCAGTAAACAAGGACCTGTCGAAAGGACACATTTTAAAATTTGAAGACCTGGAAGCTAAAAAGCCAAAAAATAAAGGAGTTTCTGCAGAAGATTTTCAAAATGTGATTGGGAAGCAATTGAAGTCTGATATTAAAAAATGGGACTTTATTGCAAAGGATAATTTTTAAATTTTTACTTTGTTTGATATTAATTAATTCATGCCTAAAAGAAAAATCTGCGTTGTAATTACCGCTCGCCCCTCATATAGCAGGATTAAAACAGCTTTGGAAGCAATTAAAGATCATCCTGATCTGGAACTTCAATTGGTAATCGCTGGTTCAGCGCTATTGGATCGTTATGGTAATGCAGCAGATTTTATTCTAGACGATGGTTTTGAAGCCGCTGCCAAGGTTTATATGGTCCTGGAGGGAGAAAATCCAACAACTATGGCGAAGACTACGGGGTTAGGATTAATGGAGCTTACCAATGTGTTTTATAATCTTCAACCAGATGCAGTGATAAGTATTGCAGACAGGTTTGAAACTATCGCCACTTCGATTGCCGCGGCTTATCAAAATATTCCTTTAGTGCATATTCAGGGAGGAGAAGTAACCGGAAGTATAGATGAGAAGGTTAGACACGCAAACACTAAACTGGCCGATCTGCATTTGGTTTCGAATGAAGATGCCCGGAAGCGGGTTATTAAACTGGGAGAAGATCCGGAAATGGTCATTAATACGGGTTGCCCTTCAATAGATCTTGCCAGACAACTTGAGAATGAGAACGGATTGAATTATGATCCATTAGATAAATATGGAGGTGTAGGAAGTCAGATCAATTGGAAAAATGGTTATTTAGTAGTTATGCAGCATCCGGTGACCACAGAGTATTCAAAATCCCGAGAGAATGTAATGGAAACCTTATATGCAGTAAAGGAAAGTGGAATTCCTGCATTTTGGTTCTGGCCTAATGTTGATGCAGGTTCAGATGGTACCTCAAATGGGATTAGAACTTTTAGAGAAAAGGAAAATCCTGAAAACATCCATTTTTTTAAAAACATGGATGGTCTGGATTTTCTAAGATTAATGAAGAATTCGAAAATGCTTATTGGGAATTCCAGCGCAGGAATAAGAGAAGGTAGCTATCTGGGAGTACCAGTTTTAAATATAGGAAACCGGCAGCAAAGAAGGCTTCGAGGAGAGAATGTTACTGATGTTGGTTACAACAGGCTTGAAATATTAAATGCAATCAAAGAACTGGAAGGAAATGGTAGATTTAGTAAATCCAACCTGTATGGTGACGGTGAATCCGGGAAACGAATTGCAGATATTCTTGCCATAGTTGAGTTGAAATCTTCCAAAACAATTAGTTACTAATAATGCTTGCAGTTGCTAATTTTCACTATATCAGGAAAGAGTTTGATTCCGATTATCCAAGTATTTTCGGGGTGACCCCGAGACAGTTCGAGAATCAGCTGAAAGTATTATCGAAACAGGGAAAATTTATCGCACAGGCTGAGCTTTTAGATCTGGAAAAACATTCTAAAGAAGATAATTTATTGCTTATCACCTTTGATGACGGTCTGAAAGAACAATATGAGCTGGCAAAACCTATTCTGGATAGAATGGGAATACCTTTTATTTGCTTTATTAATACTTCTAATTTTACGGAGAAAAAAGTTTCTCTGGTGCATAAAATTCATCTTCTTCGTTCCAGAATAGACCCTATGGAACTGGAAAAAGGAATTTCAAAAAATTATTCTTTTCAATTAAATGAGGAAGAAAGGAATAAAGCCCATGTTCATTATAATTATGATCCACCTGCAGTTGCCAGGTTGAAGTATTTGCTCAATTTCAAAATTGATAATAGCGATCTTAAACAAATTATAGAGCCGTTATTTAAAGAAAATTTCAATGAACATAGGATGGCTAAGGATCTATACATGGAAGTGGACCAGCTAAAAGATCTATGGAACGGAGGGAGTCTTGGGTCCCATGGCCATAATCATGATCCCTTAGGTTTGATAGAAAATGAAGATGTTGAGAAGGACCTAAAGAATACCCAGGATTTCTTTATTTCTAACTTTGGGGAGCAAGCCAGGTTGTTGAGTTATCCCTATGGATCTTATGAAGCTTGCGCAGGACTTTCACAAGCTATGGAGCAAGCCGGTTTTAAACTAGCATTTACCATGGAAAGAGCGGTAAATTATCATATATCGAAGAATCCGTTTTTGGTGGCCAGGTATGACTGCAATGACCTTCCTGGTGGAAAAGCAGATTTATTTAAAGGAAAAAGTCTTTTCGAAAACTGCGTATTTGCAAAATGGCATACCTATGAGAACAGTACTTTTAACCAGTAATAGTCTCAGGCACAAGTATATCTCCCAATGCCTGGCAAGCGGCACCGATCTTCAATTAATTATTACCGAAGAAAAGTCGGCTACCATAGAAAATACTGAAGAACTAAATGAAACCGATGCCAGGTTTATAAGAGATCATTTTAAATCCCGATCTGCATCTGAAGAAAAATTCTTTGGAAATATGGGATTTCCAGAGGATTTACTCCAGATAAAACTTCAGCATAAAGAAATCAACACTGAGCTTACATTAAAGTTATTGAAGGAAATCGACCCGGATATCATAGTTTTATTTGGCACCTCGATAATTAAAGATTTTATTTTAAAGGCTTTTCCAAATAAGATCATTAATCTTCATCTAGGTCTATCTCCTTATTATAAAGGCTCGGCAACTAATCTATTCCCGCTTTTGTATGAACAGCCACAATGTTTAGGTGCGACCATTCACTTAGCAGAAAAGAAGGTTGATTCGGGTAAAATATTGCATCAGCTTAGGCCCGATCTTTCTGAGGATGATAACCTTCATGATACCGGAAATAAGGTTATAAAAAGAGCAGGAAGACAGTTACCTGAAATTTTGAAATTATATTTTCAGGGAAAGATTATTCCGCAAATACAGATGAACAGCGGTAGAGTTTGCAGGAATAGTGATCTATCTCCCGATAAACTGCGGAATATTTATGATAATATTGAAAAAGGGTTAATTTCAAAATATTTAATGGATAAAGAGCAGATCGATAAGAAATATCCTATAATTTCAAATTTGAAATAATGAGAATCCTAGGTTTAATAACAGCAAGAAGTGGTAGTAAAGGAATACCTGGGAAGAATATAAAATTACTAGGAAACATTCCGTTGATTAATTATACCATAGCCTCAGCTAAAGAATCAAAGCTGCTATCAAAATTAGTTCTAAGCTCAGATGATGAGGAGATAATGAAAATATCCAGGCAACAGGGAGTTGAAGTACCCTTTAAAAGACCTGGAGAACTGGCCGAGGATAATACCCCGAGTCTGAAGGTCATCCAGCACGCATTGAATTTCTATAAAGCAAAAAATGAAAGTTTTGATGCCATCTGCCTATTACAGCCTACGACTCCTTTTAGAAGAAATGGGCTTATCGATGAGGCTATCAGGAAATTTATATCGGGGAATTTTGATTCTCTTATAAGTGTAAGGGAAATTCCGGCTGATTTTAATCCACACTGGGCCTTTGAAAACCATGATGGGATATTAAGAATAGCTACGGGGGAAAAAACTCCGATTCCAAGAAGGCAGGAACTTCCAAAGGCTTACCATAGAGATGGAGCTATTTATATTACTGCCACCAGGCAAATAATGGAAGAAAATTCCTTACTCGGAGAAAACATTGGTTTTGTTAATACCATGGCAGATGATTATGTAAATATAGATACAATTAGTGATTGGGAGAGGGCAGAAGAAATATTAAAAACTCGGAATTAATGTGCGGTATAGCGGGAATAGTTGGGCCTGAGATTAAAAAAGGCGATTTAGACTTAATGCTAACTTCAATGACCCATCGCGGACCAGATGCGAGAGGAGTATATCATGACAAGGGTTTTGCTATAATTGGACATAACAGGCTCTCTATAATCGATCTATCCCATGAAGCAGATCAGCCTTTTAGTGATCCAACAGGTCGGTACCATTTAAGTTTTAATGGTGAATTATATAACTATACCGAACTAAAAAGTGAAATCGGCTTAAGCTATACTTTTAAAACTTTTTCAGATACAGAAGTTTTATTAGCCGCTTATTTAGTTTACGGTAAGAATTGTCTGGAAAAGTTTAGAGGAATGTTTTCTTTCGCGATCTGGGATAATAAAGAAAAATCTTTATTTGCTGCACGTGATCGTTTTGGGGTGAAACCATTTTTTTACAGTAATACTAATGATTTTATTTTCGCTAGTGAGATCAAGGCGATAAAAAGTATTAAAGGATCAACACCAAATGTAAAGCAATGGGCCAATTATTTCTGCTATGGTTCCTATGGACTTCCTTCAGAAACCTTTTTCCAGGATATTCATCAATTACCTGCCGGTCATTTTCTCGAGTTTAAGGATGAAAAGTTCCAAATTGAAAAATGGTATGATTTTCCTGAACGAATCTCTTTCCTAAAAAGGACTTATTCTGAGGATGAGATAAAGCAGAAGTATATTGAACTTCTAAAAGATTCAATAAAACTAAGGTTCAGGGCCGATGTACCTTTGGGATTTAATATTAGTGGTGGTGTGGATAGTTCGCTATTACTGGCCTTAGTAAATAACAATCATAGTTCAGAAAAAATAAAAGCATTTACATTTTTTACAGGCGATGAAAGATATGATGAGTTGCCCTGGGTAAAAGAAATGATTTCCCAAACAGGAAATCCTCTGGAAAAAGTAAAACTTTCCTCTTATGAAGTTCCTGAATATGCCAGTTTAATAAGTGAAGTTCAGGATGAACCATTTGGAGGAATTCCCACCCTCGCTTATGCCAGGATTTTTGAAAAAGCTAAAGATTCAGGAATTAAGGTTCTGCTGGATGGGCAGGGAATGGATGAACAATGGGCGGGATATGATTATTATAAAACAAAGGATAATTCCATAGTACAGGGAACCGGAAAGTCAGGTAGTTTTAAACCCAACGTTCTCGCAAAAGAGTTTAGGGATCTTGCTTTGAAACCTGATTATCCCAGACCCTTCGAGTCTAGGTTGCAAAATTTACAATACCGTGATCTTTTTTATACAAAGCTTCCAAGGGCCTTACGGTTCAACGATCGTATATCCATGGCTTTTAGCACAGAGCTTAGAGAACCATTTCTGGATCACCTTCTGGTGGAATATGCTTTTACCTTACCCGATGAAATGAAAATAAAAAACGGAGTGCATAAATACATGCTGCGAGAATTGACCGGCGAATTTGTCCCGTTTAAGATCACAGAGGCTCCAAAAAGGGCTTTACAAACTCCTCAAAGGGAATGGCTTGGAGGAGAACTTAGAGAATATGTCGATATCAGGTTATCCATTCTTCAAGAAAGTAAAGTAAGTAACTGGTTCGATTTTAAATTCATTCATAAGGAATGGGAGGATTATCAAAAAGGTGAAAAACAGAATAGCTTTTACCTCTGGCAATGGATTAATGCAAGTCTTATATTTGAAAATTACTGATATAATCCTCCAGTTTTCTATATTTGAAAGTCCTGTAAACCTATCCTGATTTGACACCAAAAAAACTTCTTGTAATTATTCCTGACGGAGTCAGTCTTCGAAATTTTGTCTATACTAATTTTCCTGAAGAAGTGAAAACTGCAGGTTGGGAGTTGGTCTATTGGAACGCTACCGGGTTTAAGTTAGATGAATTGGGTTTGAAAGAGATCAGTTTAAAACCCAAACCCAGGGCCTGGACAGATCTTCTAAAACGGGCTAAGATCAATGTAGAGTTGGAATATTTTGAGAAAAAGTTCAATGAGCCTGTATTTAAGAAATATAAGTTTTCTTCTTCTCAAAATGGATGGAAAAATAGACTGAAAAATCTTATAGTCAGTTTTCTAACTAAAAAATATGAGGGAGAAAAAGGTCTGAATAAATTAAGAACGCTAATACAAAACTCTGAAAGGAAATCTGAATATTACAAACACTGTACAGAGGTATTGCGTCAGGAAAAACCTGATGCTATTTTCTGTACAAATCAAAGGCCAGTGAATGCAATTTCACCAATTTTAGCTGCCCAGGACTTAGGAATTCCTACTTCCTGCTTTATTTTTTCTTGGGATAACCTCCCCAAAGCTACCAAGGTGATAGATACAGATTATTACCTGGTGTGGAGTGAGCATATGAGGGATGAATTACTGCGATATTATCCCTATATAAATCAAGAACAAATTAAGGTCACCGGAACTCCTCAATTTGAAATTCATTATAAAAAACCAGTTGTTTTACCAAGAGAATCGTTTTTCACAAATTATAACCTGGATTCTTCCATGGAATATCTTTGTTTTTCCGGAGATGATATCACCACCTCACCTCATGATGAGTATTTTCTAAGGGATGTAGCCGAAGCAGTAAATCAATTAAATGAAAAAGGAAAAAATATCGGAATCATTTTTAGGCGCTGTCCTGTAGACTTTTCTGGCAGATACGATAAGGTTTTACAAGAGTTTAGTGAAATTATAGTTCCCATAGAGCCAGACTGGACAGGCAACGGTGATTCCTGGAATCAGGCTATGCCTAGAAAGGAAGACATGGCATTGCAAACAAATATTGCTGAACACTGTTTTATGGTTATTAATGTGGCCTCCTCAATGATTTTTGATTTTGCGACAAAAGGAAAACCTTGTGCATACCTCAATTATTTGTTAGAACTGAAAGATCAGAAAAAGGATATTAGGGAAATATATTCTTATATTCATTTTAAAACCATCCCTGAAAATGCTGTTTTCTGGATTAATAATAAAGAAGATATAGTGGATATAATTCAACAGGCCCTGGAAGATACTAATAAAGAGAGGTTGGGTATGGCGATGAGTTGGTTTCAGCAGATTAACTGTTATGCAACAGAAGCCTCAAGAAACATAGTTCATCAATTAGACCAGATAAATTAGATGCATATTGCTTTTCTTACACCGGAATATCCCCATAAAAGGACGAATGCTTCCGGTGGTCTAGGTACAAGTATTCGAAATCTAGCGGAAGGCCTGGTGGCAAAGGAAGTTAAG
>JBFIMP010000064.1:0-11972 GCA_041611635.1 Christiangramia sp. | reverse complement strand
TGATTTTTAGTAACTTAATGTAAATTTCACAGCATTATGTTAAGTATTAAATCATTAAATAAGTGGGCCAATTCGCATACTTATTACTGGCTGGACCTGATTCGCGTAGCTCTGGGTGTCTTTTTCTTTATAAAAGGAATGCAGTTTATTTCACAAACTGAAATGTTAGCTGAACTCATCAAACCTTTACAGGGCTTTGGTGGAACAATGCTTATAGTTCATTATGTGGCGTCTGCACACCTTGTTGGAGGTATTCTTATCGCTTTTGGTTTATTAACCAGATGGGCGCTGATAGCTCAACTGCCAATCCTAATTGGGGCGATCCTGATCAATTTTGTGGGAACGATGAATGTTTCTGCATTGATCCTTGCCCTTGCGATCACAGCAGTTAGTATTTTCTTTATTTTCTACGGGTCTGGAAAACATTCCGCAGATTATATTATGAAAATGGGATACTAGTTAAATGAATTTGAATTGGCTTTATTAATTTTCTGCTCCTTCCGATGGAATTAGTATAAGATCTCTTTGTCTTTTATTCACATACCTGAAGCCATCTTCACCCCAGAAACCTGCTTCTTCCAGCATAATCCTGACAGTTTTTTCCCATTCTGGGATTTCCACTTCTGTATTTAACTCTATAGCATAAACCGTGTTTTCGTATAAAGGATAATCACCCGTACCAGGCACTCCTCCCTGCTGATCCCACATTCCTATGGTTGGGCCAGCGGAATGCCCGTACAGTCCTAGAGGATGGGTATATATAGAAGCTTTTAGGCCTTCTTCTTTAGCCTGCTTTAAACTTTTGCTCAAAATCTCATTTCCACTTGATCCGGTTTTAAAGTTTGAAGTTAGTATATCCTGTAAACGGTTTCCTCTTTCGAAAGCTGTAACAAGGTATTCTGGAGCAGTATTTTCTCCGGCTTTAAGTACGTAGGCCATCTGTTGACAATCTGTATTTAAATTAAGATAAGTGATCCCGAAATCACAATGCACAAGGTCTCCGGGAAGAATGATCTCACTACCATTTTCATCTGAAAAGGCAGTAATGTGATCTACGAGTTTTTCCTTACTCCTTTGAATATCCACCGTAGGATGGAACCAGGTCTCCAATCCCATTTCGGTCACTTTTTGGCGCATCCACCAGACTACATCATCGGTAGTGGTTACTCCCGGTTGAATTACTTTAGTACTGAAGGCTTCTTCTATTATACGATGCGTCATTTCTACCAGGTCACTATAAATGACCATTTCACGAAAAGTACGGGTCTCTATCCAACCCACGGCAAGATCTTCTGCAGATACAATTCGATCTTTATACATCTTAGGTAAAACATCAATAAACTCTTCATAATCGGTTTTAACCAGGCCATCTGCAATCCCGAAATTTTCAGAAAAATTAAGACCTATTTTTGCCGGATCCCTTTCTTTTATAATGTCAACCAGCGCTTTCCATTGATCTGGCTGCTCCTCCTTATTCCAGGCAGACTGAATATTCTCACCAATATTATATCTGGCGATGGCCAGTTTTTCGATGGAATCGTTTTGTGGATCTTTATGGAATACCAAAATGGTCCTCCTCCTGGCATTCAACCAGGTGGAAGGCAACATAGTTCTTAGCACCGGGTCTTCGTTATATTCTCTGGAGATCAGGATCCACATATCGATACCTGTGCGATCCATCAACCTTGGTAGGGTTTTATTGAATCTCTCTCCAAGGATCTCATCTGTGATCTTAGACCTTTCTCTTTCGGCAAGGACCTGGCTTTGTGCTATTGTAGTAAACAGCATCAATGCAATTATAAATGTTTTTTTCATGAAGGTAGTAGGTTAACTTACTTTGCTTTTCAAGGTGTTCTCACGGTGTATCTTACCATTTGGAGTTTCCTCAAATTTTTCTACAAGATAGATTTTTTTTGGTTTTTCATATTTTCCCAGGCTTCCTATATTATCGATCGTATGTTGTAGATCCTTGATCGTTTCTTCAGAAAAATCATCCTCAACGAAAAGAACCAGCTTTTCTCCAAGGGATTCATCTGGCATGGAAGTTACAAAGAAACGATGATCCAGAACCTCATTTAGCTTTTGCTCGATTTGTTCTGGAAATAATTTTATCCCTCCAGAATTAATGACATTATCATGCCTGCCTATCCAGAGAAATTTTTTGTAAGTGATTATTTCCACCACATCATTGGTCACAATTTCCTCGTCCAGCACGTTTGGAGCTTTAATGATCAAACACCCCCTGTCATCCTGGGCGATACTAACATTAGGCATCAACTTAAAAGCGCGCTCAGATTGTTTCTTTTTTTTAGGATTCAGTTTTTTCGCGGCAATATGACTGGAAGTTTCGGTCATTCCGTATGTTTCATAAATTTCTGAATCCACGTCTTGGATCATTTTTCTTAAACGTGGTGAAACCGCTCCGCCACCAATAATAAGTTTTTTAACCAAATGCAGCCTGGCAATAGAATTATCCAATTGGAATGGAGTCATGGCAGAAAAATCATAAACCTTGAAAAGCTGATCCAGAGGATTGGAAGAAGGAGGTACCGTATCCAGGTCCCAGCCAAGAAACATCGCTCTTACCAGCATCATTTTCCCGGCAATATATTCCGCAGGAAGACACATTAAGGCAGTCGTAGACGCCGGAAGTTCAAAGAATCTGGAAGTTGCCACAGCAGAATTAGTCATGTGCTGCTTTTTCAACTTTATCTTTTTTGGCGTTCCCGTAGAACCTGAAGTATATACTTCTATATAAGACGTCGGTTTTAACCAGTCGAGAAGAAAGTTCCCGATCTGCTGCTCGTGAGGTTCACCTTCCTTGATATAATTATAAGCTAACTGCTTAAGTTCAGAATTGGTATAATGCCTTTTATTGAGTCTGAATTCCGGATGAGTTTCAGGTATTTTATAGGAATTTGGCATATGTGAGATAAAGTTGGTTAATAACTCAATACTTAAAGTTAACAAATTGAAACCAAATTCTTAAATTTCTTGAGAAACATTTATGAATTCCAAAGCAGTTCTGGCACCTGTTTATTTAGTTATTATTAGTGAAATTTCATGAAAATCCTAGGTCTCCTGAATTTCTATTGGTTTCTCGACCTTTCCGAATAATTTCTCTTTCCAATTGGTCCATTTATATTTCCTGGCCATAATAAAAAGAAAGAGTGGGTAAATCACAAAAACAGGAATTAGCATATCCCAACCTACAGATGGCTCAGAAATATCCTTAAAGACAGAGTTTGTCTGGAATGCAGTCCAGTCTGCGGTCACCAGCAGCGCGGTAATAAGATTGTTAGCAGCATGAAAACCAAGGGCCAGTTCAAGACCTTCATCCATTAGCGTCATGATACCGAGCATAAAACCGGTACCTATATAATAGATCATGATAATATCACCCAGCTTTTGTACCTCTGGATTAAAATAATGTAAGCCACCAAAAACAACAGAAGTAAGGATCAACGGGATCCATTTATTTCTTGCCAGAAGACCCAGTCCCTGCATTAAATAACCCCTGAAAAAATATTCTTCAAAACTGGTTTGAATAGGAATGAGAATGACGGCGATCACTAATAAATAAAGGAAAGGCTCCAATTGAAAATTAAGCGCAAAATCCTGGGGATTAGCAAAATAATCGATTAAAGTAATAACAGTATTAAAGCTGGCTACAAGAACAAAAGCAAACCAGAACCTGTTCCAGTCAACTTTCTTCCGGCTTGTGGTCAATGCCCTTATAGGTTGATTATGCACATATTTTACCCATAAAAATAATCCCGCCAGGAAGATCACAAAAGCGATAAGATTTTCAAGCAATACACGATTAGATCCTTTACGGGCGATTTCCTCTTGCATGACCTGGGCAACATCAAGGTCCATGACTTCAATGAACACATAATTGAGTGCCATAAGGCCAAAAAATAAAACCGGGAAAACTATATATCTCCAGAATGAATTTGAATATCTGAATGCCTGTGCTATAAACATATTTTTTTAAAATTTAAATTCCCAGTCCCGGGTATTATCATATTGAATCCTGCCGTTTTCAACCTTAAGCGGACTTTCAAAATTATTAGTATACAAACCTCCAGTTCCTAGTCCCTGAGGCAGTTCTGGTTTTAAAGTATACGTCCATTGTGAAATGGCATTCAACCCGATATTGCTTTCCAAAGCACTGGTGATCCACCAGGCAATACCCTGAGCTTCACAAATATCCTTCCACTCCTCTGTACCCTTAAAACCGCCAATTAGGCTTGGTTTAAAGATCGCGTATTGCGGTTGAATAGTTTGTATAAGTTTTTGTTTATCTGTTACATCTGTAACCCCAATAAGTTCTTCGTCTAACGCGATTGACAACGGAGTATTTCGGCACAGTTTTGCCATTTCATCTACCTGGCCTTGTTTGATTGGTTGTTCTATGCTATGCAATTTAAACTTCGAAAGTCGCTCCAATCTATAGATTGCATCTTCCGGAGAAAAAGCTCCGTTGGCATCTACCCTTAATTCAATTTCTTTTTCCGAAAAATTACTTCGTATAGATTTAAGAAGATCCAGCTCGGTTTCGAAATCTATCGCACCTATCTTTAATTTAATACAGTTGAACCCGGCTTCGATCTTTTCTGAGATCTGATCTTTCATAAAACCCTTATCCCCCATCCAGATAAGACCGTTGATAGGAATAGAGCTCTTTCCTGAAGTGAAATCTGAAGGAAAAAGAATGAAAGGATCATCGGCATTTAAACTCTTAAAAGCCATTTCGACCCCAAACTGAATGCTGGGAAATTCTCTTAATTCCTCCCAAAGCATATCCTTCCCAAGATTAATATTATTACAAACCCAATTTAATTTTTCCTCATAATCTGGTCTGTCGTCATAGCTAAGACTTCTAAGAATTCCACATTCTCCAATTCCGAAATTATCGGCTTCAGAAATTTTTAAAAGCCAGGTTTCTTTTTCAGTAAGAACGCCCCGGGAAGTTCCACTGGGGCGTTTGAATTTTAACATATACCTTTTATAGTCGGCCGTCATATTAAATTATTGAATTACTCAATATTTAGATCCTTAGATTGCAGTTTATAATTCTATGGATTCGCCAATATCCAACAACATTAGGTCTTTCCCTTTCTCATAGAATTTCCTTTTTGCTTCTTCATGATCTATTTCTATATATCCAAAAGTATCATAATGGCAACCAAGGATCTTGTCACACTTTATAAAATCACTAGCTATGATCGCATCATCTACGCCCATGGTAAAATTATCTCCAATTGGTAACACGGCCAGATCAAGCTCGGTTTGCATCGGGATCAACTTCATATCCATTGTAAGGGCAGTATCTCCGGCAATATAAATATTCTTGTGCTCTCCTTCGATCACGAAACCTCCGGGCTGGCCACCATAACTTCCATCTGGAAAAGAACTGGTATGAATGGCATTTACGTATTTCACTTTACCGAATTCAAAATCCCAGCTACCTCCATGATTCATTGGATGAACCTCGAAACCTTTCTCTTCATAATGATTAGCGATCTCGAAATTACTTACGATCATGGCGCCGGTATTTTTTGCGATTGCCTCGGCATCCAGGATGTGATCCTGATGAGCATGGGTTAATAAAATATAATCGGCTTTGAGTTCCATGATATCAACCTTGTCTTTAGAAAGGTCATTACCGGTAATAAATGGATCTACAAGTACGTTAATATCCCCTATTTTCAATGCCAGGGTATTCTGGCCATAAAAAGTAATCTTCATAATCTAAAATATTGGTTTTTATAAAAGTAAGGATTCATTAAAAAACCAGTAATAGACAGGATTTATAATTTTGTTAAACTTAGTGTGAATACTACCAGATAAGGCCTAAACCAAACAAGACCGACATTCCAAAAGTAGATAAGGCTACGATCTTCAACTCAGGGTCTAGCAATTTTGGATCTTTATTATTCATTACCCTTTGCAGATGAAATATCAAGGGGATAAAAGCAAGGATATAAATAAAATCATTCAGCTCTGTAGTGGTAATTACAGAATATAAAAGGAAGAACAATAAGGCCCCGATGATTAATATATAATGATAAGCTTTTGCTTTCCTTTCACCCAATTTAACCACCAGGGTAAACTTTTTCGATTTTTCATCTGAAATCCTGTCCCTAAGGTTATTCAGGTTTAGTACGGCAACACTTAAGAAGCCAATGGAGATCGCTGGAAATATGCTCACAATTTCATGATCATGGCTATAAAGATAATAAGAGCCATAAACGGCAACCAGCCCAAAGAATATAAATACAAATACGTCCCCCATTCCGCGGTACCCGTAAGCTGAATTGCCTACCGTATACTTTATCGCTGCCACAATAGCCGCTATTCCCAGGATAAAAAATACTAAGGCTGAAAGCAATTGATCAGGTCCAAAGGATGCGTAAATAAGCAGCACAGCTAAAAACAATGTACTAATTGTCGTGATCACCATAGCCATCATCATTTCCTTCTGGCTAATCAATCCACTTTGAATAGCTCTTGCCGGCCCTATCCTCTCATCATTGTCTGTTCCCTTTACACCATCGCCATAATCGTTGGCGAAATTTGATAGGATCTGTAAACCTAGGGTAGTTCCCAGGGCCAGGCTAAAAATGGCAATATCAAAATACCCCGCATGGGCAGCGATACTGCTACCAACTAAAATCCCTGAAATTGAAAGCGGTAAAGTTCTAAGCCTTGCGGCATTGATCCATGATGAAAATGCACTCATTGTTTAATTCATTATTTTCACCAGAAGTTCCTTCAAAAGATCTCCCTGCGAAACATTTGCAGCTCCAACTCCCTTGCTTTTTACATCGGTTTCCTGGAGGAGGGAAATAGCATTACTAACTTTTTTCATGGGATAATTCCTGGCAGCATTCACATAATCGCTAACAAAATATGGGTTTACCTTAAGTTGTTTTGCCACGGCTCCCTTAGATTTATCATTTAACCCATGATATTGCAGGATCTGGGAAAAATAGGAGAATAATAAGGATATTGTAACTACCATAGGGTTATCCTTTGGATTCTGCGCAAAATAATTGATGATGCGATGAGCCTTGAGCGTATCCTTCTCTCCTATCGCCTTTCTCAGCTCAAAATTATTGAAGTCTTTACTTATACCTATATTTTGCTCGATAATATCTGGACTTATGCTAGTGCCTTCAGGACATATAAGCTGAAGTTTCTGAAGTTCATTATCTATCTTTCCAAGATCGGTACCCAGGAATTCAACCAGCATCTGGGCAGCTTTTGGCGAGATACCAAATCCTCGTGCTTTCAGGGTTTTTATGATCCAGTCTCCTACCTGATTCTCGTACATGCGTTTTCCTTCAAATATCACCCCGGTCTTGGCAATAGCTTTATGAAGTTTCTTACGCTTATCTATTTTTTTATATTTATAACATACTACTAATACCGTGGTTGGCTGAGGATTTTCGGCATAATCCACAAGTTTTTCGATAGTCCTGGAAAGGTCCTGTGCTTCTTTTACGATCACCACCTGCCTTTCGGCCATCATGGGGTAGCGCTTGGCATTACTTACAATATCATCGATATTCGAATCCCGGCCGTAAATAGTCATTTGATTAAAACCACGCTCTTCTTCTGTAAGTATATTTTCTGCAATAAAGTCTGAGATCTTATCTACATAATACGGTTCCTCACCCATTAGGAAATAAATTGGCTTGATATTTCCTTTCTGAATGTCGGTAACGATTTGTCTTGCTTCGTCCATAGGGAATGTGGTGCAGATTTGGATACAGGGAAATCAAAAAGTAAATTGCATGGCTGTAATATTCTTTATTACTTTTGAACATGCAAAAACTGAATTTCCCTTCATATTCGTTTCGGTTCAAAAATAATCAAAATAAAATAGCCGTTTTTGACGATCTGCGGAAAAAATTTGTAATTCTCACCCCCGAAGAATGGGTAAGACAACATTGTGTAAAATTTTTGCATTCAGAAAAAAAATATCCCCTTAGCCTGATCAATGTAGAGAAACAACTGAAGATCGCCGGGCTTACCAAAAGATATGATATTGTGGTGTTCCAACCTGAAGGTAATATACAGATCATCGTGGAATGTAAAGCTCCCTCGATCAAGATCACCCAGGACACCTTTGATCAGATCGCCCGCTATAACCTGACCCTAAAAGCGAATTACCTTATGGTCACGAACGGACTGGAACATTTTTTCTGCCAGATGGATTATGAAAATGAGAACTATATTTTTTTAAAGGATCTCCCGGAATATATTAGATAATGAATATAGCTGTAGTCATACTTAACTGGAATGGAAGAAAACTGCTGGAACAATTTCTTCCCTCGGTAATAAAATATTCTGAAGATGCGCATATATATGTAGCAGATAATGCTTCTACAGATGACTCGATCAGTTATTTAGAAAATTACTTCCCGCAGGTAAGTATAATAAAAAACAACAGGAATGCCGGTTATGCAGGTGGTTACAATCTCGCCCTTAAATCTGTACCTGAAGATATTCACATATTACTGAATAGCGATATAGAGGTTACGGAAGGCTGGCTAAAACCTATTGCGAATGTTTTTAAAGCAGAACCCGGGACTGCTGCCATTCAGCCAAAGATCCTGGATTACAAGAAAAAAGATCATTTTGAGTACGCAGGTGCTGCGGGTGGCTATATTGATAGGTTTTGTTACCCGTTCTGCCGCGGAAGGATCTTTCAGGAACTTGAAGAAGACCGTGGCCAGTATAATGATGACCAGTATATTTTCTGGGCCAGTGGTGCCTGCCTGGCTGTTCGCAAAAAAGCTTTTAATGAAGTTGGAGGCCTGGACGAGGATTTCTTTGCGCACCAGGAAGAAATAGACCTATGCTGGAGACTTCAAAATGCAGGATACAAAATTAAATACGTAAGTACTTCCCGTGTTTTTCATGTAGGTGGAGCGACTCTTGCCGATATGAATCCAAAAAAGACCTTTTTTAATTTTAGAAATAGTCTTTTTTTAATTTTGAAGAACGTAGAACCCTCAAAAGTTTTCTTTATCCTTTTCTTTAGAATGGTCCTTGATGGTCTTGCGGGAATCAAATTCATTTTTGAAGGAAAATTCAATCATTTTTTCGCAATTTTAGAGGCTCATACCAGCTTCTACAAGCATTATGGGAAGATTAGAAAAAAAAGGCCTAGAGCATTTATTTTCAAGAACTACCATAAAATAAATTCCATCGTACATGCCCATTATATTATGAGAAAAAACAAATTCAACGAACTTTAAAAATATTTAAAAAAGGAATTGTTAAAATACACTTCCGTCTTATTATTTTTTTGATATTTTTGAGCATTCTAACAATTTAAATTTATAAGAAACTAATTATGAAAAAAATCATGCTTTTGTCGGCAACAGCTGCCATTTTGCTATCTTCATGTGTTTCACAGAAAAAATACAATGAACTGGAAACCAAGCAAAGAGAAACTCAGGATCAATTGAATACCGCTACGGTTAAATTGAACTCATGTCTGGACGAAAAGGAAAGAATGAATACTGAGATTACTCGACTTAGCAATACAAATGCTGCCCTTCTAAATAATGTTGGTGATCTTGCCACTCTGTCTAAGAAAGAAGCTGAAAACCTTGAGCGTTCTTTAGAAAGCATCAAGGAAAAGGATCTTGCGATTCGTTCTATGCAGCTGGATATAAATAAAAAGGATTCTGTAAATCTTGCATTAGTTACAAGTCTTAAAGGTGCTCTTGGAAATATGAGCGACGAGGATATCGAGATCAACGTTGAAAAAGGTGTTGTTTACGTATCTATTTCAGATAAGTTATTATTTGACAGTGGTCGTTACAATATCACTCCTCGTGCGAAAGAAGTACTAGGAAAAGTAGCTACTGTAGTTAAGAACAAGCCAAACATCGAGTTTATGGTGGAAGGTCACACAGATAATAAACCAATTAGCACTTCAATGTTCGAAGATAACTGGGATCTAAGTGTGAAACGTGCAACCTCTGTGGTAAGAGTACTTCAGGACGATTTTGGTGTTGAACCAGCTCGTATGACTGCTGCAGGTAGATCTTACTACATTCCAGTTGCTACTAACGAAACTGCTGAAGGTCGTGCCAAGAACAGAAGAACAAGAATTGTTGTTCTTCCTAAACTTGACCAGTTCTACAGTATGATAGAAGAAGGAATGGAAAAAGCGACTTCAAACCAGGAGTAAGCATCCATTAACATATAATAGAAAAGCCTCGCAATCGCGGGGCTTTTTTTATTTAAGCGCCCACCAGGCTAAAAATCAGTATTTTATATTATTTTTAGACATAGCCAACCACACCTGAATTTTGATGCTATGAGGAAGATAGATGTGTATATCTGGTATTTTGGTGCTTTTCTTTGCGGTATCGCCAATCAATCCTGCTCGGGAGAAAATCTGGTTTTAAGTGAAAATAATTTGGATAAGATTTCCACTTCAAATAATCACTATAACAAAACCAGTTTCGTTAGTACCTATCCAGAATCATCTTGCAGTACGGTGAATGAAATTTTATTCAATGACATTATAACTGCGAGTTGCCAGGAAACCGATTTTGGTGGGGTGCTTCTGGAATATTTTTCTAATCTCATTAACGATCCTTTTTTTGATCTTGAACTTATAAATTATTATGCCTATCTAAATCGTCGGTATGCCACGTTCTATGTTGGAGAAAATTATTATGGCGCCGATGGTGAGTACAATCAGCTGGCCAAAAAACGCATCAGGGAATTAACCAAATTCTGGGATCTTGATCGTGAAATTTTTTTAAATGGTATTCATACCGCAAGCCTTAATAATCGCGAAACGCTTACAGATATGATCGAAAGCTTCGACCGGACGGTTCGAAACAGGGATCAGGCATACGAAAAAGCAGATATGCTTATCGAATTGAATGCACAATCTGATCATATTCCGGAAAATCCATATTTCGCCCTGGATGCTTTTACGAGGTCTAACGGCCTGCTGGTAATTGGAGATGGATTATTAGAAAGTCTTGTAGCCATTGGTATTGAAGGTGATATTGCCTTCACGTCGATAATTTCTCATGAATGGTGGCACCAGGCGCAATTTGAAAATGATGCGTACTGGAATTACAAAAATCAATTGGCCACTGCTGCAGAAAGGTCTAGATTCTTTGAACTTGAAGCCGATTTTGCCGCAGCTTATTTTATGACCCACAAACGTGGTGCAACCTATAACTGGAAAAGAATTAAAGATTATTTCAGACTTTCCTATAATGTTGGTGACTGCCTCACTTTGAGCGATCAACATCATGGCACTCCGGAGCAACGACTTATAGCCGCAAAGTTTGGATATGAACTAGCAAAATCTGCTCAAAAGAAAGGATTTATTCTTACTCCCTTAGAGGTACATCAAAGATTTGTAGAGCATTATGAGTCCATGCAGCTATGATCTTTTAAAGCAAACAAATTGATCATCCTCTATGATTTTTATCAAAAAGAGGGTAAATTTTATTTAAATAAAGCGAAAATATGCGAAATGCTTAAATTTTAACAAACGTTTTCGTGTAAAATGAAATCATTCATATATTTTCGAGTCTTTACGATTACTTTTTACTATTCTAAACCTTAATTGCGACAGGTTAAGATTGGCAGGTAGCAGTTTTCCTTTAATTGAAAACTCTGCCCTTATTAACTAACTAATTAATAATATGTTGAGCGAACAAAAAGATTTTACATATACCAGATATGGAAGATTTCTTATTTAGCCGGGATGAATCTCATCATGTTTTCAATGAAAATATCGATTTGTCACTATAATCGGTAGTTCATCCATAAACAGAAAGCCCTGCGGTTGCAGGGCTTTTTATTTTCATGATTTCAGAAAATCCAGTAAGAATTTATTAAATTCAGCTGTATGAGTTAGTACCAAAACAGTGTGGTGCCTGTTCGATCAATAGAAGCTACTTTAAAAAGTA
>JBFIMP010000063.1:0-12178 GCA_041611635.1 Christiangramia sp. | reverse complement strand
CGGTGGTGGTCACTACTTCATAACCCTGTTCTTTAAGCCTCTTTTCAAGTGGCATAAGATTTAATTGCTGGTCATCTATGGCTAAAATTTTCATAACTGGGTAGGGTTAGGTTATTTTCATACTTCAAATGTAGAGTCAGAACAGGCGATTTTATAGGATATTAGACAAAACCGTTTATTATTGTAGGTGAATGGAAAGTTCCTGTCGTTCAATGAGTTTGCTAAAGTCTAAAGTCGTGGTACTTTTATAAATGAATTATTTACTATTATAGTAAAATGCAAGAACAGACTAATAAGTACCTCTTAGTAGCCCTTATAATCGGGATAGTTTTCCACAGCTCGGGTATTTTCTTTACCCTGCAGAATACCTATGATGCCTTAATCCATTTGTTCTTTGCAGAACATTATGCCAACAACTGGTTTGAACCCTGGAATTATAAGTGGTACACCGGTTTCACCGTAATGGGATATCCGCCGCTAGTTCATCAGGCAATAGCTTTACTATCGTTTATAGGGGGACTTAAGTTCGGGATGTTCCTGGTGGCAATAATTGCAGTAATCTTGTTTATCACCGGCGTGTACCGATTTTCCCTTTTGATCACGGCAAATAGAAAGGTAGCTGGATATGCTGCCATTCTTGCGGTTTTTTCCAGTTCATTCGTTGAGACATTGCATATATTCGGCCAATTGCCAAGTATCATTGGTATTTCCTTACTATTACACTCTCTGCCGGAAATCTATCTTTATATAAGAACAGGGAAGTGGCAGTTTTTCTTGCGCGCTGTTTCTTTAATAGCTGTAACGGTTACTTCGCATCATGTAACCCCAATATTCGGAATGATCTTTTTTATATTTCCTCTACTTGGAATGGTAGTAATGGACGTCGCTACCGAGCGTTCAGGAAATATCAGAAATGTGAAATTAAGTTCATTCTTAAAAAGTTTTACTAGTCTTTTAAAACGGATCCTGATCTTTGGTTTCTCATCACTGGCGATCATTATCGTTTGTATTTTACCCTACTGGATCAATACCAAGAAAAATCCAATTACCCAGGTGCCCATACCGCATGGCAGCCGCGATAATTTTATAGAGGTAACCTCTTCCGGGCTTATATTTTTTATCATTCCATGGGGTATATTATTCTTTCTATTACCTTATATATTTTATCGGTTTTTTTCTAAGAGGTTTTTATTTTTTGGTATATCCTTCTCGCTGTTGTTTTTACTGGGAACCGGTGGAACCTCTCCGATTCCAAGAGCAATCCTGGGTGAAACCGCCTTTAATATACTTACGCTGGACAGGTTTACGCTGTGGGCGTCTATTATGGCTTTGCCCATTTTTGGAGAGTTTGCCTACAGGTTCGCCGAGGGTGACCTCAAAAAACTTTTTCAGGAACGATTTGGATCTGTATACCATCGTCTTAGCGGCGCTTTACTGGCAGGAATCTTTCTATTTCTTACAGTATTTACCCTTACTATTGGTTCCTTTCGTCCCATGCAGCCGCAAAGTATTAAAATGTTGCCTATAGTGAATTTTCTGAACCAGGATCAACATGATCAGTGGAGATTTCTTACGCTTGGATTCGGGGATCAGATGGCCTGGCTTTCTGCACAAACCAGGGCATTAACCGTAGACGGAAATTATCATTCGGCCCGGCGTTTGCCGGAATTGACCACACGTGCAGTGGAAAGGCTGGAAAATTCAAAATTCAGGGGATTTGAAGGGATAGGTTCATTACAGCAATTTCTATCTATACCCGAAAAATATAATCTTAAGTACATTTTCTCGAATGATAAGTTCTATGATCCTTTGCTATATTTCAGCGGATGGCAACGCCTGCAACAACTTGAAAATGGAATTATGGTCTGGGAGAAATTAAATGTTCCGCCGCTGTCCAAAGTTATAGCCATTCAGGATGTTCCGCTATTCCTAAAGATCATGTGGGGAATAATTCCCATACTAACCGTTATCATCGCCTTTATCCTGAATATTCAGTTATTATGGATAAATGCCCTGAAATCCAGGGTGCCTCTAAAGCCGGTATTCCTGATCTATAAAAATTCTTATTCCGGATTTAACAGGGGAATGTTGAAAATAAATCATTTCTGGGCTTACCTTTTACTGGCCATCATTGCGGTTTCTTTGTATATGATTTATATTCAGAATAAATCTCAGTTAAGTCCCGAGAATGTCATAACGGCCTATTATGATGCGGTAGATTTTAAGGAATATGAAAGAGCTCATTCATATCTTGACCCTAAGAGCGGGAAAAGCATCTCTCAATTTATGCTTGAAGTGTCGGTAAATGATGGAATACTCAGCTCATATTCTAAATTAGACAGTATTTATGTTGAATCTAAAAATCTTAATGATACTGTTGCTCATGCTGTAGTTCATACCTCATGGGTAACGCCGCTGGAGGTGATTTACCAAACTTATGATCATGATCTCATAAGGCGGGGTAATTCATGGTATATCAAAGCATCGCAAGGAAATCCAGATCTTCCTCCAGATCAATTATTTTCAGGTAATGAAACCCGGTTTTATAATCATGGACGCAGAAGGGTGACAACCCAGCAAACACATCACGAGGAGGTTTTAAGGCAACCTGTGCTCGAGGTCCTTACGGCAAAACTGGTTAAATTCAAGGGCAGATATAGCATTGTAGGTGAAATACAGAATGTAGATTACGTCCCGGCAGATGTTGTAATAAAGGGAACTTTGTACGATGATAAAAACAGAGAGCTTGCAACTTACAATGCCGGCCAGGTAATGAAACATAAACTACTACCAAAAGAAGTAACCGCTTTTAGGGTAGATTTTGAGGGAATTGCCTGGCTGGGAGAGGGCGAAAAAATTCCTGAAACCTTTGATCCAAATATATTCACCCCGGTAAATCTCTCCTCTAAACCGGCAAGTTTTAACCTTCAATGCGCCGGGAATGTCGCAACAAAAGACCTTTATAAGAATATTAATTTACATGATCTGGAATTTGATGGTGACTATATTAATGGGAGTCTTTTTAATTTTGGTGTGCAGGAGGTGACCATCCCGCAGGTTATTTATTCCTATTATGATAAAAATTATGACATATTATGGGTAGACCATCAATACGTCAATGATGGTATCAGGGTACAACGAAAACGCTCCTTTAACCGGAAGCCCGAGAACCTCAGTAAACTATCAGTAATAAACAGCTCCATGAACAATATTTTCGTGAACGGTTTGCCTAATGCACAGATCGCCGGCAAAAGTGTACCGGTAAGAAGAAAGGACCTTTTACCTGCGACCATTCAGGAAATATCAGGCCTGGGTTATGAATACTTAAAAATAGATCTTAACAGTTATATAGGGAATCCTAAATGATATATCAGCACATTAAAATCGCAGTACTCTTTATTAGCCTGCTCTTTATATCCTCAACAAAACAATTAAATGTCGGGGCGAACGAACTACCTGTCACATCAAGGGCCGGGGAGAAGATCATTCTACAATTTAATGATATAAGTCCAAAAGCCCGTCTGTTGTTGATCTCCCCTTATGGCAAGACCCTGCTTAAACCGCAAAAGTGTGAGGATAAAACCTGTTATAAGATACCTGAATTCATTGCAAATAAATCTGGGGTAATCTCCTGGAAAGTAGAGGGAAGGCAAGGAGAAATCTTGATCCTGCCTGATGAAGGACCAGAGAAAATAGAAACTTATTTTGGGCCTCGAAGTATCCAGGCCGGAGACGGTGATTTTTCTATGCTGGTAGCTATTCCACTGGATAAATATGACAATCCATTGGAAGATGGAACCAGCGTGCAAACTCAGGAATATTATGCTGAGGTGATTCAAAAAGATAGTTTAAGCATGAAGAATATGATCGCATGGAAGAATTTCCCGACTAGAGAAAAGGCGGGGAAAATTCTGTTATCTGCTAGCAGTAGACATGTTTTTAGTAAAGAACTTAGCAGCATGATTTATCCTTCAGTACCGGCGAATTTTCAAATTTCTTTGAATAGGATACATGATTATGCAGATGGTAACCAGGTGGCCACACTTTCAACTTCAATCTTGAAGGATCGATTTGGTAATATAGTGAGTGATGGTACTCTGGTAGACTTTCTAATTTCTACAGAAACGGGGAAAAAATTAAAGACCACGGCGTCAACGATCAATGGTGTGGCTACTGCAGGGGTGCTGCATCCGGAGAAACCAAATACCTGGAAGATCAGGGCGGTAGTGAACGGTATAGCAGATAGCGATCTAATCGAAATAAAATTCAAACCGGTTCTCAATGATTTTGAAGTGATCATAGAACCCGAATCAAAAAGCGTCAAAGTAGGCCCCCTGCAAAGTTTTCTGGATCAACAAATCCCTGAAGGTACCACTGTAACTTTAACCATTCTGAGAAAAAATAAAATAAATTTCAAAATGCAGGAAGCTACAAAGAAGGCTTATGCCATCTTTAACCTTCCCGAGGAACAGGAATTTTTAGAAAATGATATCTTTAAGGTCGAAACCCTTGGCATTACCAAATCTATCAATATACCTTAATGACCCAAAAATTAAGCAGAAATCTTTATCGTGCTGGTATTGTACTTAGTTTTTTAATTGTAAATGCCGCGGTTTTATACGGAATTGGCTCGATCTGGTCTTATCTAAATACCGGGGCAGACAGGTCTTCTATATTAAAAACCGGGGTCAAAGCAGAAAAATTATATGTACCATCCATAGATTGGGATACTACCTCTTATGAAGGCCGAATTATGGAACCACAAAGTCTTAAGGAAATAGAACGGGATTACCTGAATGCGTGGTATGTGAAAAACCTGGCCTATAAGAATAATGAAGTACTGGGAATTGATGATTATTATACAGACAGTGCCCGGGTAAATATCTACAGGACCATTGCTTTTAATAAAGAGGCTGATCTGAATTTTGAGTCTACCAGTCTTGAACATCATCCCAAACTGAATTTCTACAGTGCAGATGGACAGATGGTAGTTTTTAAGGACCGTAATGTCCTGGAGTACACTCACAATTTTGAGCAGGATACATTTACTGGTACCAGCGTAGATACGGCATCCTACCAGGTAATGATGTTGCTGGAAGATGGATTCTGGAGAATAAGGCATTTAAAACGCCTGCAACCGGAATTAACCGGGATTGACACAAGCCTGAATCCTGAATGGCAGGTAAAGGGTAGATCAGTTTATTTAAGAGACAGCCTTTATTCTATCAAAGGAATAAATTATTATCCCAAGGAAACACCCTGGGATATGTATGGAGATGAGTTTGATATACAAGTAATCGAGAGAGATTTTGAACTTATTCGTTCTGCAAATTTAAATACAGTACGCATTTTTATACCCTACGAAGGATTTGGGAAAAATAAGCTTGTCGAAAACAAATTAGAAAAGCTGGAGAAGGTTTTAAATGTTGCTGAAGCCCAGCAACTCAAAGTAATACTTACTTTTTTTGATTTTTACGGGGATTATTCGGTCCTGGGATGGACCCAGACCCATTCTCACGCCAGGAAACTATTAAAGAGATTTAAAGATCATCCTGCTATCATGGCTTTCGATATAAAAAATGAACCAGATCTTGATTTTGATAATAGGGGGAAGGACCTGGTGACCAATTGGCTTAGATATACCATAGATCAGTTTAGGCGCGTGGTACCGGGAAAGTTGGTCACAATAGGCTGGGCTAAACCTGAAAATGCTCATTTGCTAAAAGAAGAGGTAGATATGATCTCATTTCACTATTATGGCGATCCATCAGATTTTGAGAATATCTATACCAGGCTCTCTTCAAAAATTTCCAAGCCTTTGATCCTGGAAGAATTTGGAATATCTTCTTATGACGGTATCTGGAAACCATTTTCCGGAGATGAGGAGGAGCAGGCATTATATCATCAAAAAATGCAAGCGTTTCTTGCTAAAGAAAAGCTCGCATTTTTATCCTGGACCTTATATGATTTTAAGGAAATTCCCGGCAGGGTGGTAGGGCCTTTACCCTGGCGCCGGGCTTTCCAGAAAGAATTTGGTTTTTTTGATTATTCCGGCAATCCAAAGCCGGCCTTTAAGTATATCTCAAATTGAGCTTAGAATTCGTGATGTTATTAAATTCCTCAAGATATAGCTGGGTTACCTTTTCCATTGGTAAACTGCAGGCGGCTTTATAATTAACCTCTCCAATTCTTCTGCGGTAGAGGTCATCTTTAATTATTTTTCCCAGAGAATGAGCGAGCGAATCTACATTTCCGGGTTTAAAAAATTCTCCCGTATAACCTTCTTCTTCCACTAAAAGTGCCAGGTCACCAAGACTGGGCATTACCACGGCTTTACCATAGCTGCCGGCCTGATGCAGTACTCCGGAACTACCTGTGGTAGAAGTGTAAGGAAATACTACCACTGTACTTTCACCAAATATCTTTGGAACATCCTCTTCCTGCACATATCCGGTGAAATGCAGACCTTTCACATTTTTATATTTCTCCCTCATTTCAGCAAGGTATCCCGGGGTATTGGGGCTATCTGTACCGGCAATTACAATTTCTACCTCTTCGCTGGTTGTTTTCCGCAACTTTATAACGGCCTCGATAAGTATCTCTACTCTCTTATAGGTTCCAAATTTGCCAAAGGTCATAATCTTCTTCGGCCCTGCAGGCAGATTAAAATTGGGCTCTGCAGGAGTTTCGAAGGAGCCGTGAGGGATTTGAATTATATTGGATGCACTATATTTTTCCTGGATGATCTCTACATATTTTCCAATAGTGAGGGCTACCGTATCTGCCTTTAAAATAACCCTGGTTAACAGGGTGCCAATGCTGTTGAAAATACGCTTCAGGAATTTATTATCAGTAAAACCGGCATTGCCCAGATCTACCTGTTCCAAAATATTGTGTAAAAGAACGATATTAGGAATACCCTTAAGTCTTAAAAGTAAAGGAAGAAAAAGCCCCAGGGCTGCAGGTATTTTTTTATCACCAAATTTCATAAACTGTAAGTTGAATAATACTGCATCTGCTTGTGACTCTCTAATTGATCTATAAATGCTATATATGTTTTTATAGCTATTGAATTTCCAGCATTCCTTTACAGTAATCTTTGTATTACCTGAATCGAAATCCAGTTGTTTTTCTTCTACGGTCTCATCAGTAATTAATATTAGTTCTTCAATTTCTTCATTCCGGGCAAAGTTTTTGGCCAGGTGATATCCATATTCATTCAGGGTTACTTTACTGGGCGGAAAGGCGGTTACTAAGGCAAGTTTCATAATTTCTATATTTTGGTTAGATTTTATTTCTATGGTAAATATCAGCTGTAAATCCCTGACACAAAGATTTCTTCGATTAGAGGCAGGTTAGCTTCGGTGAGAGGTTTTTTTGATATGGTAAAAGAAATAACCAATTTGAATGGTTAGTAAGGTTGTCATTACCAATATCTGAATCTCCACGATCTTTTCCAGACTGGAGTGCTCCAGATAAATAATCGCTAACTGAAGTATTCCAAAAATACCAGATATCAATACAGGCAGATATTTATCCAGACTTAAAAAATAATAGACGAAGACATTTGCCAGTGCAAATAGCGAACTGGCCATGGCATACTTCCAGAGAAGACCAGAGACTTCAAGATATGCATTCCCAAAGAGCATACTTATGATCAATTCAGGAACCAGCAGGTTAGTTAATATAACCAGGATACTTAAAGTGGCGACCATACCCAGGTATTTGAAGAATAATCTTGTAGTATCTTTATTTTCCTTGTGTCGGTGTACTACTTTGGGTAGCAACAACATGACAAACATCCAGGCTACAAAGTAGACGCCACGGCCTATTAAAGCCAGTGAAGCATACAATCCTGCTGAATGAGTGTCAAAAAAGTGCTTCACCAATAAAATATCACCATTATTGATCAGGATCTGGGTGAGTTCATAAAAGGCCGTTACCAGGATAAACTTTTTTAAATGAGAGATATCGGTAGAACTAATGGCCGGTAATATTTTAGTTTTGATCCTTTTAAAAGGAAATATCCCGGGGAATAAAGAAATAAAAATCCCCAGCGCAACGAGTTCAGAACTTTGAAAGGGAAGCATCAAAATAAAAGCCAGGGTTAAGAATAGTCGGCTCAGCATTTCTGCCTGATAGGTTATAGAAAGGTTTATAAACTGCTGTTCTCCCTGAAAGTAGCCCCTGTTGACACTCATTAAGAAATAAACCGGGATCCCCATTCCAAAAATTCTGAACATTCCGGAGGATTCGGTATTAAACCACAGTTGCAATTTTCCGGCCATAAGGATTACCAGTAAGCCTGCGATGCACCCCAGGTACAAACTGAATTTCCTGGAATATTTTAAAAAGGCCTCTTTTTTATCTGTATCGAAACTTCCGGTAAATTTTGCCACACTCAATTGCAGAGTCATAGCGATAAAAGAAAGGATCAAAAGAAAGGTGACCAGGATAGCAGCATCTGCAAATGCCTGAGGTCCCAGTAACCTTCCCAGGGCAAGATTGTATAAGTAGTTACCCACGTTCACGACCATCGCACTGATCATGAAGACCTGTGAGGCTTCAATTTTTAGGTTATATCTGGCAATTCTTAAGGTGGACATAGGTTTTCGATTTATCAGGAGGTTACCTTCATTGTGTTATAAGACATCAAATCTACTCCTGCGCCCAGAAAGGCTCCGCGTATTCTTCTGTTCTCATCACCAACAAAATTTACTACTCGTCCTCTGCGTGCAGCATACATGATTAAAGCTCTGAATTCGAATACGCTGCCTATATCCATCCCGTCAAGTTGCTCCAGGCTAATTCTCACATAATGTTTCATTTTGAGAATGACTTCAAAATATTTTCTAACTTGAAAAGAATTAGAGGAAGAAAGTCTTCCGCTGATTTCAAAAATCCCGTTGTTTTCTTTGATCTTTAATGCCATGATTTCTGGTTTTTAAATTAATTACAAATGCTAATATCTTATGTATTTCAACCAATCTGCGATCTCTTTCGACGGATGGCAGCTTTCTGTAGATGAATTATCGCTAAAGTGTTTTTAACTTGCCTTAACTAAATTAAACCTACCTGAATGATAAATTTTAAAATGCGTTTGCTGTGTGTTCTCTTTACTATTACCGGATTTTTCATGTACGGGCAGGAAATGCAGAAAGGCTTTGAGCATCTAGAAGCCGGGGAATTTTCCCAGGCAGAGATATTCTTCAGCAAGATCCTTAAGGAGCATCCCGAAAATAAAACGGCAAGACTTTGCTATGGCAGGGCAGTAGGCCTAAGTAGTGATCCAGACAAGGCGGTGAAAATCTTTGAAGATCTATTGATAGATTTTCCAGATGATCTTGAAATAAAGCTTAATTACGCCGAATCACTCTTATGGAGTAGGCAGTACCCTGAGGCAGAAGTCTATTATTCTGTATTGCTGGAAGAGAATCCTGAAAACTTTGCGGTTCTGCTGGGATATGCGAATACCCTTAGCAACCTTAAAAAATATAAATCGGCTACCAAGTGGGTAGAAAAAGCATTGAATTTATCGCCCGGGAATCCTAACGCGTTAAATTCCTTGAAATATATCAGGTTAGGTTACGCCAATCAGTTGCTACAGGAACGTCAATATGATCTGGCAATAGGTTTGCTGGATGATAACCTTAGGGAATTCGAAAATGATCGGGAAAGCCTTTTAAACAAAGCCAATATTTATCTTATTCTTAAAAATTCTGATGCTGCCATAGATGTTTATAAACAGCTTGCCTTGGATTCCCGGGATAGTGTTCAGGCGCTTACTGGTATTTCCCTGGCATATCATATAGCTAAACGCGAAAAGGATGCTTTAAAATATGCGACGATGGCCCGTCAAATGGCTAAAGATAGTAACGACAGTATCTCAAGGCTGATGGCAGCCGAACGATATATACAGGCCCTGATCTGGAATCATAAGTATTCCAGGGCTGAGGATCAGATCGAACACCAGCTGGAAGTGTATCCTGCAAAACCCTGGGTCCTGGCCTTAGCAGCCAGCCTGGGTATGTATACGGGAGATTTCAAAAAAAGTATTAATAATTATAATCAGATTCTGGAAATAGATTCTGCCTCCTTTGACGGTAATCTGGGGATAGCGAATGCGTATTTTGCCCGAGGCGAAATCAAAGAAGCCATGGATTATGCAGAACAAACTTTAAGTTTTTATAAAAATCAACAGGATGCAGAACAACTGCTGCAAAAAATAGAATTCGGTTACAGGCCTATGCTGGAAGAAAACCTAAGTTTCTCTTTCGATAATGGAGATAACCAGGCTTTCGCCGCCGCAACCACCGTCCGCCTTCCACTTTCCACCAAACTGGAAGTACTGGGGGGATATACTTATCGCAAGACGAGGAATACAAGATCTGGCCTCGAGGCGAATTCAGATTACTTTAATCTATCAGCCTCTTACAAGATTATTCCTTCCGTGAAATTCAGGGTTAACACAGGGCTTATAAATGCCAGATCTGTGGAAACCGATTATACTAATCTTACGGGGGAGATTGCTGCTCAGATCCAACCCTTCATGCGGGATGATCTTGAAATTGGTTATCGCAGGGATTTACAGGATTTTAATGCTGAACTCTTAAATCGTAAAATAGCGGGTAACCATCTTTTCCTAACTAATAATTATACAACAAGGTATGGTCTTGGCTGGTATTTGCAATATATGCACACCGAGCAAAGTGATGATAATAGCCGGGAGCTATTGTTTACATCTTTATACTATAGTATATTAAAAAAGCCGCTTTTAAAGGCGGAATTAATTATCAATATATAAGCTTTGAAAAGCGTATGCCTGAATTATATTTTAGCCCTGAAAAATTTCAGGCTGCAGAGATCTTTATGAACCTTATTAGTAATGATGAGGACAAAGCTTTTAATTATGATCTTACTGCGGCGGCCGGATATCAGTTTATCGAAGATGGTGACGGCCAGCCCACCTACCGTTTACAGGCCAGGGCGGGGTATAATATAAGCCAGCGGTTTATCGGTGGGGTTTATGCTACCCATAGTAATATCGCTTCGGCAACGGCAGCAGGTTTTACCTTTACGGAATTTGGTGTCAACCTAAAATGGTTCTTTAAAGCGAAACCTCTGTTCAATTTGAAATAGATTTTTTTAAAATCCCTGTAGGGGCAGGTCGGCGTAGCAGGTTGAATTCTTCAATTGAACCCTCCGGTATGTGACTCTTTAAGATTAGTTAAGCACGACCGTTCTTTGTAACCATGGGTAAGATTCAATTTATAAAATATTCTAGAGAACTAAGCTGAAACAATATGGATGCGGTTTAATCGTGGTTCCTTTAAAGGATATAATAAGAAAAGCCGGAGATATTTCTCCGGCTTTTCGCCTAACCACTTAAGTAATCTGGATCTAACCACGACCAGATTATACTGTAATAGCGTCGTTATTTTACTAAATATTGATAAGTTTTACCGGCTATCTTCAACAACGAAGACAGTAGGGTACCTGCCGGTAAACTCATCTGAAATATCTGTAATAACATGTAGGTTAATCATGAGGCAAAAAAAGTTATTCTTATTTCTTATAGGTTAAAATTACAGGAGTATTTTCTGCAATTCCGGTATTTTCGTTTATAGCTCTTTCTTACAGGTTGAATGGCAGACATCTTTCGATAAGCGGTCTTAACCGAAGCTTGCACCAAATTTTTCCAGTACAGTTTGCCGAATCATTTTTATCTCCTGTTCTTTTTGTTTAGGGACTATTACCAGCACATTATCTTCTTCCAGGATCATATAATCCTTGAGACCGTCTATATAAACGACCTTGCCGGCCTGGGTTCTAATGATATTGCCGGAGGCGTGTTCCGGAATAAACCTGGAATTAACAACGGTATTGGATGCCGCATCCTGGGGTAGTTCCCCCTGAATACTACACCAGGTACCTAGATCATTCCAGGAAAAAGAAGCAGGTATTACCTTTACGGTACTTGCTTTTTCTATAATACCAAAGTCAATAGAGATATTCTGGGCCTTGCTGAAATTTTCCTCCAGGAATGAGAACTCTTCACAGGTGTTCAGGAAACTGAATCCATTTAAGAATAGCTGATACATTTCAGGCAAAAACTGCTGGAAGCTTTGCAGGATCGTATCTGTTCTCCAGGCAAATATTCCAGAATTCCATAGGTAAT
>JBFIMP010000062.1:0-12282 GCA_041611635.1 Christiangramia sp. | reverse complement strand
GCTCATACTGATCTATGATTGCATCAAGTTCTCTCATACCACTTCTCTTTTTAACTGGTTCACGGTATTCTTTATTTCTTCGGCTGCGAATTCGATATCTGAAAGGTTTGTATTTCTTCCCAAACTGATCCGTAAAGAAGATAAAGCCTGTTCATCACTTAAGCCCATAGCTTTTAATACATGAGAAGGTTGAACGGTATTGGAGGTACAGGCCGATCCCCGGGAAACCGCCAGGCTATTCAATTTCCTGAGAAGTTGATTCCCGTCAATATTTTCAAAGGAGATATTGGTTGTATTTGGTAAGCGTCCTGCTTTCATAGAATTGATTTTACATGAACCAGACTCCATTAAAAGCCATTCAAGTTTATCTCTCAGTATGGAGACTCTTTTCGCCTCTTCTTCGAATTCAGAAAAAGCAATTTCGGCAGTTCTACCAAACCCAATGATACCCGGAACATTCGAAGTTCCCGGGCGTATTCCTTTTTCCTGACCTCCTCCAAAAACCTGAGGTTCAATTTCTATCCTATTTTTTTTGTTAATGTATAGGGCACCCACGCCTTTTGGTCCGTAGATCTTATGAGAAGAGAAGATCGCCATATCGAGATTCAATGCTTTGAGATCAACCGATATTTTACCCAGGGCCTGGGTAATATCACTCATTAATATGGCACCTTTTGCATGGACAATTTTTTCGACATCGTACATAGGATGAATTAGGCCTGTTTCATTATTTGCCAGCATCAGGCAAACCAGGATCGTTTCAGAATTAATAGAACTTTCCAGTTCGCCAAGATCTATATTTCCCTCAGTATCCACATCCAGGTAAGTGACTGCAAAACCTTCTTTTTCCAAAGCTTTTAAAGAATCCAGAATGGCTTTATGCTCCGTTTTACAACTAATAATATGCTTCCCTTTTGAGCTGTTATTTTTACAAAAGCCGAATAGAGCCAGGTTCGCCGCCTCGGTAGCGCCTGATGTAAAAGTGATGCCGGTAGATTTGCAGTTAAGCAATCTCGCAATCTGTTCCCTGGAATTCTCAACAGCTTCATTGGCATCCCATCCAAAAACATGATCACTACTGGCATTTCCGAATTTCTCAGTAAAATAAGGCAACATCGCTTCAACCACCCGTGGATCTGTTGGCGTGGTTGCATTATAATCCAGATATATTTTCTTTTTTACTGCCATTCAAGCGTTATGTATATACGTATATATCGCAATTTAAAATTTAAGGCTCAGGTATATCCAAAAGCCTTAAATTTTCATTTCAAAAGCTTCATAAGATCGGTTTGCTGGTCTACCAGTTGATCGATCTTTCTTTGAAAACTCTCAAACTCTCTAATTATTTCTAAACCTTGCGGAGTAATTTCGGCTCCTCCACCATGCTGGCCTCCTTTTTTTAGAATAACCAAAGGCACATCTGCATGTTGATTCAATCTTTGTACCAATTCCCAGGCCTTTTTATAGGACATTCCCATCTTAGTAGCCGCCCTGGAAAGAGATCCTTCTTTCTGTATCCTTTTTAAAAGTTCATTAGGTCCCGGCCCGTAAAATTTTTCTCCTTCATCTTCAACCCAGCATTTAATTTTGATCTTTTTCATGATAGAAAGGATCTGTTAGGTTTTCAAATCGCTACCAGCATTTTTCAATTCATTGATAAAAGGTTGTTTATAGAATCTTTTTCCGGTTGCTTTATAAAGAGCATTAGCCAAAGCTCCCTGAATAGGTGGATATGGCGGCTCTCCCAGGCCGGTAGGATCTATACCGTTATCTATGAAATGCACATCTATCTTTTTTGGTGCCTGTTTGTGGCGGATAAGATCATAGGTATCAAAATTGTTTTTTTGCGGTGCCCCATCTTTAAAGGTCATTTCACTATATAGAGCGTGGCCAATTCCATCGATGGTTCCACCTTCCACCATATTTTTAGCGGCATCGGGATTCACCACGATTCCACAGTCTACCACACAGGTGACCTTATCTATCAAGGGTTCATTATTTTTCAGCGACATATCAAGGATCTGTGCCACATAGGAATTATGGCAATAATAAGCCGATACTCCGCGATTCTGAGCAGAACTTCCCTTACCCCATCCAGATTTATCCTTTGCTACCTTCAGCACACCGGCATATCTTTTAGCATCATAATCATTGTCTTCCCCAACAGGATCAGATTCTGCTCGTTTTAGCATATCCAGTCTAAACTGAATTGGGTCCTGCCCCATTTCTTCTGCCAGTTCATCTAAAAATGACTGTTCAGCACCCGCTATGAAATTAGATCTAGGAGCCCTGAAAGCTCCAATGGAAATATTGGATTCCAGGCTCCAGCTTTCTGCAAGATAATTGTCGATAGCTCCAGCAGGAAAACGATTGGCGAAAAGCGGACTTTCAGGAATTCCTCCCGCATTCACATGAAAAGCAGTTAGCTTATTGTTCGCATCCAGGGCAGCACGATATTTTACATGATATGCCGGGCGATATACACCATTGGTCATATCATCCTCACGGGAATATACCAGCTTGATCGGTTTTCCCATTTTCTGAGAGATGACGGCAGCTTCCACCAGGAAGTGACCATAAAGTCTACGACCAAATCCGCCTCCCATTCTCGTCATTTGTATATCGATATCTTCGAGATCGAAACCAAGGCGCTTATTTACGCTCTTTTCAGCATATTCGGGTGTTTGAATAGGCCCTAATAGCAAGGCCTTATCACCGGTAACATCGGCAAAAAAGTTCATAGGCTCCATGCAATTATGGGCAAGGAACGGGCAGGTATAAGAACGCTCGATGACGCGGGCCGCATTTTTAAATGCTTTTTCCGGATCGCCATCCTTTCTTACCACTTCAGATTTTTTCTCCCCTACCTTAGCCATCAGCGTATTATGAATATCACTGCTTTCTAGTCCGGTAGCACCAGCCATTCCAGCAGATTTTTCGAGGATCTGGATCTGTTCGGTCAATTTAGGGTTCAGATCCCATTCTACCTTTAATTCCTTTTTAGCCTGCATCGCCTGCCAGGTAGATTCACCAACGACAACAACCAGTTTTGAAAAGGCCGCCACATCGCTCCATTCCTTTTCCATATCCTCTGGATAGGTGTCTATGGTAAAAACGTCAACGATACCGGGCATTTCCTTTACCTTATCGGCATCCATGGATTTGAACTCCATCCCGAATGCAGGTGGTTGCACCAGCATCGCGATGAGCATTCCGTCTTTATAAGTGTCCAGGCCGTAAAGAGGCTGGCCTGTCACAATTTTTTTCGCATCTACATTCTTTCGGGAAGTCCCAATTATTTTGAAATTATCGTTATCCTTTAATTCCACTTCCTCAGGAACTTCAACCTGGGCGGCGGCTTTTGCGATCTCGCCATATCCCATAGTCTTATCACTTCCTTTGTGTTTAATGACACCTTCTTCAACAGTTAGTTCAGAAACCGGAACTTCCCATTGTTTAGCTGCAGCAGTAACGAGCATTTGCCTGGCTGTCGCACCGGCTGTTCGCAAAGATTCCCATCCCTGACGGATAGACTGACTACCACCGGCAAGCTGCCTGGTGAAAATATCGGTATTCAAAGGTGCCTGTTCTACGATGACATTATTCCAGTCCACGTCAAGTTCCTCTGCCACGATCATTGGCATGGAAGTCTTTACGTTTTGACCAATTTCAGGATTTGGAGAATAAATGGTTACAATTCCATTATCACCGATCTTTAGATAACCGTTAAGCTCGAACCACTCATCTGGCATTTGCATGGCCATTTCTTCTCCACCTTCTTCTGTAGCTCTTTTACACGCTAACCAGTTGAAACCGATGATCAATCCGCCACTGGCAACTCCAACGCTTTTTATAAAAGACCTTCTGCCTATTCCTGTTTTTACTTTACTCATTTTTCTCGATTTTAATTCAACTAAGATTAGGCTATTTGGGAATCTGAAGCTGTTTTGATAGCAGCCTTAATCCTGGTATAGGTTCCGCAGCGGCAAATATTACCATTCATGGCGTTTTCGATTTCTTCGTCAGTTGGACTCGGATTCTTTTTCAGCAATGCCGATGCGGACATGATCTGTCCAGCCTGGCAATAACCACATTGCGGCACATCATGTTCCAGCCAGGCTTTTTGAACCGGATGATCCCCATTTTCTGAAAGTCCTTCGATAGTTGTTATCTCGTTTCCCGCTGCAGCTGAAACAGGCAGCTGGCAAGATCTAACGGCAGAACCATTAAAGTGTACTGTACATGCTCCGCATTGGGCAATCCCGCAGCCATATTTTGTTCCAACCATTTTAAGATGATCTCTTAAAACCCAAAGCAAAGGAGTAGCTGGATCTACATCCAAAGTCTGCTTTTTGCCATTTATCGTTAATGTTAATTCTGCCATGATCTTAATTTTTTTAAAATTTAAGGATTTCCTATCTATTATACTATCACTTATCGCATTTAGTTGAAAATTTATGACCCACGAAATACCTCCTAAAACCTCTTAAATAATATTATACACCTGAAAATCTGAGAATTAAAAATTGAAAATGTTTCTCAGAAATATTTACTGTAAGCATTGCTCAAATCTACACGGATGCCTAAAGTAAAAACATCAGTTTCTCTTATTTCTATCCTGCTATCACCATTAGAGATCCTATATTCTCCGTATAGATAAGCTCTCCTGGTTGGCTTGAATTCTGCCCCAAAAATAATATCGCGGGTATTAAATTTACCCTGTGCAGGAAGATCACTTAAATCTGGATCATATTGATTATACCCCAGTAGAAAAGTATATTTTGGTTTCATAAATTTCACAAAGGCTTCAAAACCATCTGCATCATAAACTTCAGCAATTAGTTCATCTTCCACTACTATTTCAGATAGATCTCCATTGGTCTGGTTGGCGTATACAAACCCAATATCCCAGGTGTCATCGTTGAAATTTAAACCTACACTATAATATTCGGGATGATCATCTATTCCCAGGGTATTTTCGATCACTAAATCTGCCAAAAGAGTTCGATTATAAGCACCTCCAAGTTTTAACCCCTTTAACAATTCAAATTGCGTGCTTATTCCATATCCATCTATTAAATGATCATTAAGGGTAGTACGAAACTGTAATTGACCGCCAACTTTTAAATTCCCGAAGCTGTTCCTGTAGATAAGAGATTGTGAAGCCCGACCGGTTCCAGTTTCCCCTCCATCTGAATTAGCCACATAGGTTGCACTTCCCTTCCCTCCAAATACATTGAATTTATCTGTATAGCCGGTAATGTCGTAATACACACTCCATTGTTTGCCTACAGAGAGAATACCATATTTACCAAAATCGACGCCTAAAAATCCTAGTCTGTTCCCAAAAACCTGGTTTTCCTGTGAACTGTCAATCGCTAGAAATCCACTATTGGTATTGGCATCTGTATTGAACTGCTGATTGCTCTTAAAAAGGCTAATCCCCAATTCTACAGCTGCGAAGTACCTTATCTCATTTTTGTAAATCGAAACTTCAAAACCCATTCTTGAAGCGTTTTCCTGAACTTCTATCTCTTCATTAAAAACTCCAAAGTGCCCTCTTAAACTTGTGTATGGCTCAAACTCTACTTTTAAAGAATCTGTATTCTGACTAAAGGTCATTTGATAAAGAAGAGATAATAAAACAATAGATATTATTTTCATAAAACCCTGATATTGGTAACTAAACAAAACAGAAGTGGATTACAACTACCTGTAATTCAATGTTTTATTTGAATTTACTCTAATTAATTTAATGGAGCAAGACTTTTACGTACTTGAGTGAAATTTAAGAGCTGAGCGAAAACCTTATTTTAATAGAAAAGCAAGGAATTTCTGCCCCATTTAAAAGCGAAATGCATACAGAACTCTTAGAAGTTATGTCCTAAATACCATGAGAACAGAGTGTACTTTTAAAAAATTTTAGATTTTGATTTGTGAAAAGAATTTACCTACCTAAAAATAAATGAAACCCTTAGTCTTTTTTTTATATTAGATATAAGAAATGTCAATTTTTTCCGAAATAAGGATTTATATTGCACGAGGAGGTAAAAAAAGAAAACTATGGGAAGGCCATCGACAAAACCAAAAGAATTAAGGGACGGATATTATATCGAGGTCCGTAACAAGAATCAAAAAAGTGGGGTGAAGATACACCGTGACACTAAAGAACAGCTGAAGTTAGCAATTGAAGAATATAAGGAAAGTAAAGAGGTGATCGTTTTGGGACATTTAAAAAACGGAAAGTTTAAAGAGATCCCAGATCTTTAGAAAAATTCTAGCCAAGCAGGGTTTCTTTTGAATATCAAATCCCCCAATTCTCATGGGCTTAGTAGACTGGATAGGTTTCGCTGGAGTCTTTCAAATCTTACTGGCCTATATTCTAAATGTTAGTAAAAAGATCACCAACGAAAGTCTCGCTTTTATCTTACTGAATTTAACAGGAGCTAGCATGGCATGTCTGGCTTCAATTCTAATGAACTACCTGCCATTTATAATTCTTGAGGCTGTTTGGGCTCTGGTCTCCCTGATCGCGCTCATGAAATTTTTCAGAACTAAATAGAAAAGCAACACCTTTTAGATGTTGCTTTATTTAATTGATCCAAATCAGATTTCTGATTATTTTTTGGGAGGCAAGTCAAAAGCTTCCGCAGTATGCTCAAAATGATTTCTATGTGCACCGTCACAAAATGGCTTGTTCTTGGATAATCCACAACGACAAAGAGAAACCAGGTCTCTCCCCCCAAGGTCATAGACATTACCATCTTTATCCACGATCTCAAAATCTCCCTGAACCTTTAATGATCCATTGCTTAATACTGTAAGTTTTGTTTTAGACATATTATTCTTTAATAATTAATGTTATTTATTCTTTTCAAGTCTCTTCCCGCTAGGAACCCCAAATATGCCTTAAAAATATGGAACCCTGTAGGGAAAATTTCAATTATGAATTAAAAAGTAATTTCAATAAATCTCATTAAAATTTATTAAAAAACTTTAAACTACAAGGATTTCGTAATAATTTACACATATTGCTAAGCGATAGTTATTAAAACTTAAAAATATGGATATCGATACTTCTAATTCCAAAGTCTATTTTCAGTTAGATCCTGAAAAATTAACTGATATAACTCTAAAAAATAATCAGGGAGAATTGACAGATTCTGGAAGCCTGGCCATAAACACCGGGAAGTTTACCGGTAGGTCTCCTAAAGATAGGTTTATAGTTAAAGACAGGATAACCGAAGAAAAAGTGAATTGGGGCGAGATAAACCTTCCTTTCAGCACTGAAAATTTCGGTAAACTTAAAAAGGATATCCTAGAATACCTTGATGGCAAAGATCTTTTTAAAAGGTATGCCTATGCCGGAGCTTTGGAAGAATATCGTTTAAAACTTGAGGTCATTACAGAATATGCCTGGTCTAATCTTTTCGCATACAACATGTTCATAAGACCTGAAAAGTCTGAACTGGAAAACTTCAAAAAAGACTGGACGGTAATAGACGCTCCGGGATTTTTGGCAGATCCGGAAGTTCATGGTACGCGCCAGGAAAATTTCGCGGTGCTCAACTTTAGCGAAAAGACCGTTTTGATTGGCGGAACCGGGTATACGGGTGAAATTAAAAAAGGTATATTTTCTGCTCTTAATTTTATTCTACCGGTAGAGCACAATGTACTTCCCATGCATTGCTCTGCCAACGTTGGTAAAGATGAGGACACCGCTATATTCTTCGGACTTTCGGGTACCGGAAAAACTACTTTGTCTGCAGATCCAGATAGAAAACTTATTGGTGATGATGAACACGGGTGGACTCCAGATGACCGCATATTTAATTTTGAAGGTGGCTGTTACGCAAAGGTGATCAACCTGGATAAAGAATCTGAACCAGACATTTACAACGCCATTAAAAAGGGTTCTTTACTCGAGAACGTCATTATTAAAGAAGGGAAGGTTGATTTTGAAGATACCTCCATAACTCAAAATACAAGGGTAAGTTATCCCATAGATCATATAAATAATATTCAAAAACCTTCTGTAGGGAAAAACCCGAAGAATATCTTTTTCCTTACGGCTGATGCCTTTGGTGTTTTACCCCCGGTTTCAAAATTAACTTCCAGCCAGGCGGCCTATCATTTCATTTCTGGTTACACCTCTAAAATTGCGGGAACTGAAGCGGGAATTGTAGATCCAGTACCTTCATTTTCAGCCTGTTTTGGAGCTCCATTCATGCCTTTGCATCCAACAAAATACGCCGAGATGCTAAGCGACAAAATAGATAAAAGCGGGGCTAATGTATGGCTCATCAATACCGGATGGACAGGTGGACCTTATGGTGTTGGAACCAGGATAAAATTGAAATATACCCGTGCCATGGTAAATGCGATCCTGGAAGGTAAATTAGGTTCGAAGTATTCTTACGAGAAATATCACATTCATTCAGTATTTGGAGTTGCCCAGCCAAGAACGTGTCCTGGAGTTCCAGACAAGGTTTTGAGCCCGAGAGCAACCTGGAATGATGATCAGAAATATTATACCACTGCCTTTAAATTATCTAATTCATTTAGAAAAAATTTCGAGAAATTTGAAGCTTATGCGAACGAAGACATTAGAAGAGGGGGACCTCAAAGATTTGATTTTTAAATTCGCTGCAGATATTAATTATGTACTCTTGCTTTTATAAGAAGATCATCTCTTTATGAACTAAAAACTTACTTCTGAGGCCACATCTTAGCTTTGTTCATCTAATTAATCCAAAAATATAATTCCCTATGCAATTGAATTCTATTAAGCCTAGTATTTCCAAGAGCTTTAGAAATTATATTTTATGAGATCTATAATCAAGCTATCTAAATCTACCATCTTGAATAAAAATTTTTTCCTGATTCTTGGACCGCTTTTATTTATTGTTCTGCAAATTATTGGAGGACCAGAAGGAATGCCGGCGCCAGCATGGGATGTATTAAGTGCCACTGTCTGGATAGCATTATGGTGGGTCACTGAAGCAGTTCCCATAGCCGTAACGGCTCTATTACCCATAGTTCTATTCCCTTTAACCGGTGCCTTAGATCTTTCAACCACCACCGCTTCGTATGGTCATAAATATGTATTCCTTTATCTGGGTGGATTTATTCTGGCCATGGCCATAGAGAAATGGCATCTCCATAAACGCATTGCATTACATATAATCAAGCTCATAGGAACCAATGTAAGGAAGATTATTCTTGGATTTATGATCGCCACCGCATTTTTGTCTATGTGGATCTCGAATACGGCTACTTCGGTAATGATGCTGCCTATTGGAATGTCCATAATTTCACAGCTGAAAGATAATCCTTCAACCATAGAGGACGAAAATAAGATCTTCGGAAAAGCACTGATGTTAAGTATAGCATATAGCGCTTCTATTGGTGGAATCGCTACTTTAATTGGAACTCCACCTAATCTGGTTTTTGCTGGTTATATCCAGGAAGTCTATGATATAGAAATTAGTTTTTTACAATGGCTCAAATTTGGTTTGCCAATTTCTCTAGTGCTCCTCATAATCTCCTGGCTCTATATTACCCGGTTCGCCTTTAAGTTTGAACAGAATCAATTTCCAGGCGGAAAAACCGAGATCCAAAAATTAATTACCGAACTCGGTCCCATGAAACGCGAAGAGAAAACAGTACTGGTTGTTTTTGTGATCACTGCAATTTGCTGGATCTCTAGATCCTTTATTCTGGAAAAACTCCTGCCGGGATTGGATGATACGATCATCGCAATAATTGCCGCGATTACCTTATTTACCATTAGTGCATCTGGAAAAGATAAAAGAATTATTCATTGGAAAGAAGCTGTGAATATCCCCTGGGGGATCATCCTGCTCTTTGGTGGAGGTATGGCTCTGGCTACCGGGTTTGAGATTTCTGGATTAGCCCTTTGGATAGGGACACAAATGACCTTACTACAGGTTTTGCCATTACTATTGTTAATTCTGATAGTTGTATTCAGCGTAAATTTTATTACTGAATTAACTTCTAATTTAGCAACTACAGCAATGTTGCTTCCCATTTTGGCCCCAATAGCTTTAATGCTGGATCTAAATCCTTATATGCTCTTAGTGGCGACCACAGTAGCAGCTTCCTGCGCTTTCATGCTTCCAGTGGCAACTCCTCCAAATGCCGTGGTTTTTGGTTCTGGATATTTAAGGATCCCTGATATGGTTCGAACTGGAATCTGGATGAACCTGATTTCGATCATATTCCTCACAGCCATGGTTTATTTTTTGCTCCCGCTAATATGGGATTTTGATCCATCTGGATTCACTCAAAATTTTATTACCAAAAAACCATGATTTCATTAGTTTACTTTGTCTAACCAGAACTCTAGAAAAAAATAATTGAAAAGTCCTTCCAATAGGAATATAACTTACATCAAAACTTCTATAGGAAATTATAATACGAGTTTTTAAAGGCAATTCCATAGGATCGGTTTTTTCTTCTTTATCAATCTACATAGAGTTGAATTCGTTATTTCCTAACAGTCAAAAAATTAATTTTGTTTAAAGTTTAGTTAATTTTATTAAACAAAAGAATGTTTATTTATATATTTGCCTGTAAATCAAAACATTAAACTTTATGAAAACTGCCATTAGAATTCAGAATTTGTTTTTTAAAGTATTCATATTCGCACTTTTAATAGTATTTAGTGCCTGTGAAAAAGAATCTCTTTCAGATGATGTGAGTGCTTTCGATGCCAGCGTAAAATCTTCGCCAGCTGCCCAACAGGGTGAACTCACGATCGCGGAAATTGTTATCGCTAATGCAACTGACGAGGAAAATCCTCAATTCACCTACTTACTTAATGCACTTGTAGCTACAGATCTGGCTGGTGTATTTGCAGGTGAAGATAATTATACTGTTTTTGCACCAACCGATGAAGCCTTTATTAACGCTTTAGGTGAAGATTTTGATTTTGAAAATATCGATGATGAAACTAAAGCCTTTCTTACCAATGTCTTGCTATATCACGTAACCGATGGAAGAAGATTCAGCAATAGCGTCCTTGGGAAAAATAACCCTAAGAAGATCGAAATGTTGAATGAGTCTATGATTTATGTAAATAGTGGTGGTGGAATAGATACTAATGACGAAGGAACGGAAGTTGAGGCCAACATTATACTTCCAGCTACAGATGATGATCCTAAATTATTTGATATTGCTGCAAGCAATGGCGTGATTCACGTAATTGATGCTGTCCTATTACCTGCTGAATAATTGCTATGCCCTCATAGGCCCCCAATTCTACTAATAAAGCCACTTCCCTACAAGTGGCTTTATTTCTTTGCGCATTTAAGAACTTTAAGATTAAAGCATCCCAGGCACTCCATTCAAAATCTACATATTTTCATCTAGCTTAAAAAGTTTAAATTTATAATTCTAAATCTTAAACTGTTGAAAATGAATAAATCCTTTGTATTCTTTGTACTTCTTGGCGCACTAATTTTCACGAGTTGCAAGAATGAATCTAAAGAAAATCCTGAAAATGAAACTCAGGATACGATGGTGGCAGCCGGCAAAGATATAAGCAAACTTGTAGATCAATATGCCGAAGTAGAGCTAACGGCAGATATGTCTGCACTTTCCGAAAATCAAAAGAAGATCATCCCGCTCTTAATTGAAGTCGCCAAGATCACTGATGAATTGTTTTGGTACCAGGCATTTGGTGGACGCGACAGTCTCATGCCTAAACTAGATGAAATATCTGCAGAATATGTCCAGATAAATTATGGCCCCTGGGATCGTTTGAATAATCTTGAGCCGTTTATTGCTGGTTATGGACCTAAACCTGAGGCAGCCAACTTCTACCCTTCAGATATGACCAAAGAGGAATTCGAAACTTCCGATATTAAGAATAAAAAAAGTCTTTACACCTTTATCAGGAGAAATGATACCGGTGAGCTTTCTTCGATATGGTATCATGAACAATTTCCCGATCAGCTAAAAAAAGCTTCAGAATTGCTGAAACAAGCAGCCAAGCTAGCAGAAGATCTAGGCTTTAAAAAATACCTGAACCTTAGAGCTGAAGCCTTCATTACCGATAAATACTATGAAAGTGATGTTGCCTGGATGCAGATGAAGAATAATTCCATCGATATGGTTACCGGGCCCATTGAAACCTATGAGGACCGTTTATACGGATTCAAAGCTGCCTATGAGTCTTATGTGCTCATCAAGGATAAAGAATGGAGCAAAAGACTGGAAAAATATGTTTCCTTCCTGCCTACACTTCAGAAAGAACTG
>JBFIMP010000061.1:0-12314 GCA_041611635.1 Christiangramia sp. | reverse complement strand
GAATCCCATCTGATCCAGTAAGGTACATGCCTGGGAACTTCTTTTACCAGAACGGCAATAAATATAATAATGCTTGGATTTATCTAATTTTTCAACCTCATTAATAAAACCCTGACCTTTATATATGTCAATATTTTTAGAGTTTGGTATATACCCCTCTTCTACTTCCTCTTCAGTTCTTACATCGAGAATGACGGCCGCATTATCATTCTTTAATTGCTTTTGCCATTCTTCCTGACTTAATTCTTTCATAGTAGTAACATTAAATTTTATTGGTATGGTAAATATAAGCCCATTTTTTTTTCTGAAGCATTGAACAGAATTTGAGGATAAACTTTAACAGAAAATTAAATAACTCGGAAAACAAATCGCCTATATTTGTACATACAAATGTTGTCTATACAAATGAAAATTGAAGAGTTACTAAAAACAAAGGATATTATGTCGCCTTCCAAAAAGCTGGCTTTAAATTTAATAGTTACCGCAAATCACATAAGTGATAAGATACAGGAAGCGATAAAACCTTTTGGGATTAGTTCTCAGCAGTTTAATGTTCTAAGAATTCTTAGAGGTCAGAAAGGAAATCCGGCCAATCTTTCAACCATTCAGCAAAGAATGGTCTCTAAAATGAGTAATACTACCAGACTTGTGGACAAACTAGTAGAGAAAGATTTATGTGAAAGGATTATTTGTCCTTCTAATAGAAGAAAGGTTGAAATTAGAATTACTCTGAATGGCCTGGAATTATTAAACGAAATAGATCCAATAATCGAAAAAGTCGAAAACGACTTTGCCAGTAAAATAAATGAAAAGGAATTATTATCACTAAACACTAAATTAAATGAGCTTAGAAGTTAATACAAAGAATACCTACAATGAAGATCTTAACTGGCGATATGCTACTAAGAAATTCGATTCAGAAAAAGAGATCAGTAAAGAAAGTCTCAACACCTTATTAGAAAGCATACAATTATCTGCATCATCGTATGGTTTACAACCTTATGAGGTAATGGTAGTAAAGGATGAAAAAATTAGGGAGCAATTAAAAGCAGCTGCATGGAATCAAACCCAGATTACAGATGCTTCTTATGTTCTGGTTTTTGCAAATCTCAAATCTGTAAATGAAGCATATGTTGATTCCTATCTGGATAATATTGCTGAAACCCGGAATATTTCCCGTGAAGATCTTAAAGGAATGGAAGACATGATAAAAAGCACAACGCTTCAACTTCCTGCCGACATGCAGAATATCTGGGCTGCCAAACAGGCGTATATCGCTTTAGGTAATCTGTTATCGGCAGCAGCTAGTTTAAAAATCGATACCTGCCCAATGGAAGGTTTCGACGCTACCAAATTTGATGAGATCCTTGGTCTGGGAGATAAAAATCTAACCACCGCTGTGATCGCTCCAATTGGATACAGAAGCGAAGAAGATCATTATCAGCACTTAGCTAAAGTAAGAAAATCAAAATCAGACCTAATAGAAATAATCTAAACACTAAAATTTAAAAATCATGAAAAACACAATTTTAAAAGGCGCATTGGCCGCAGTATTCGTTTTAACAACGCTTGCCTTTACTAACACGAAAAAGGAAGTAGACGTTGATGCCAGCACCGTAGAGTGGACTGGAGAAAAAGTCACTGGATCACATAATGGTACAATCCAGCTCGAAAGCGGTTATTTAATGATGGAAGATGACAAAATTGTAGGAGGTGAATTTGTGATGGATATGAGCACGATCACTGTTACAGACCTTACTGGTGAGAATAAAGGAAAGCTGGAAGGTCACTTAAAATCTGAAGATTTCTTCGGAGTTGAAAAACATCCAACCGCTAAATTGGTAATCACCAGCGCAGCCGCCAAAGGTGAAGGAAAATTTGGTATTGTAGGAGATCTAACCATTAAAAACGAGACTCATCCCATTACTTTCGATCTTGTTATGAATGGTGATTCAGCCAAAACAAATCTTACTATAGACAGATCAAAATATAACGTAAGATACGGGTCTGGGAGCTTCTTTGACAATCTTGGAGACAAAACAATTTATGACAATTTTGATCTTGCCGTAAACCTTAAATTTTAATAAATACATCCCGGATATCTTGCTCCGGGATTTTATTTTGGAAAAAGATTTGTTTTGAAAAAATTCATCTCTATCTTTGAAGCCATGTTTAAAATGAAAAAAAATAACTGGTGGTGGAACAACTTACGTCAAACTTCGTGAGCTAAACTGCTATTTCCATTATAGAAATCACAAAGGCTTGTCTCACGACAGGCCTTTTTTTATTGCTTAAATCAAGATTAAATGTTCGAATTAAATACAAAATACAAAAAGATTCTTGCCGATACCATTACCCCAGTAAGTATCTATCTTAAGTTAAGGGATAAATACCCAAACAGTTTATTGCTGGAAAGTAGTGATTATCACGCCAGTGACAATAGTTTTTCCTATATCTGCTGTAACCCTATTGCATCATTTAAACTGGAGAATGAAGTGATTACCTCTACCTTCCCTAATGGAAAAACCGAAACAAAAAATGTTGATTCTTCGATTTCTGTTCCTCAGGAAATTCAGAAATTCTCCCAACAGTTCAAGGCAGATTCTTCAGATTTTAAATTCATAAACAACGGACTTTTTGGTTATTTAGCCTATGACTCGGTTAGGTATTTCGAAAATGTTGAGGTTACCAGAAAAGAAAAGGACCTTAAGATCCCCGATATTTATTACGCGGTATATCAGAATATCATCGCCATCAATCACTTTAAAAATGAGGCCTATATTTTTGATCATTCTTATGCTTCAGAAAGTAAGATCGAGGAGATCGAGCAATTATTAAAAGTTAAGAATTTTGCTTCTTATAACTTCAGCAGACATGAAGATGCTGTTTCTAATCTAACCGACGATGAATATAGGTCTGTAGTGGAAGCCGCAAAAGAACATTGTCATAGAGGAGATGTTTTTCAACTGGTACTTTCCAGAAGATTCTCTCAAAAATTTAAAGGTGACGAATTCAATGTTTATCGTGCACTTAGAAATGTAAACCCGTCACCCTACCTGTTCTATTTCGACTACGGTAGCTTTAAAATTTTTGGAAGTTCACCAGAAGCTCAATTGGTTGTTGATAATGGAAGGGCAGAAATTCATCCAATTGCTGGTACCTTTAAAAGAACCGGAAATGATGAAAAAGATGCCGAGATCGCGAAAGAACTGGCTGCAGATGAAAAAGAAAACTCAGAACATGTAATGCTGGTAGATCTTGCCAGAAATGATCTTAGCAGAAATGGCAGCGATGTAAAAGTGGAAAATTACCGTGAAATCCAGTTCTTTTCCCACGTGATCCACCTGGTAAGCAAGGTTACCGGAAAGAAAGATCCTAATGTTCCCACCCCCCAGATCGTAGCAGACACTTTCCCGGCGGGAACTCTAAGCGGAGCTCCAAAACCAATGGCCCTAAAATTGATTGAAAAATTTGAAAATGTAAACCGAAGTGCTTATGGTGGAGCAATTGGTTTTATGGATTTTGAGGGAAACTTTAATCATGCCATTATTATCAGATCTTTTGTGAGTAAAAATCATGAGTTACATTACCAGGCCGGTGCGGGAATTGTTTCTGAATCAAAACCTGAAAATGAGTTACAGGAAGTCTATAACAAATTAGGGGCATTGACTAAAGCCCTGGAAATCGCTGAAGAAATTTAGAATGAAAGAGATGAAAAAGATATTAGTGATAGATAATTACGATTCGTTCGTATACAACCTGGTTCATTACCTGGAAGAACTGGATTGTAAAGTTGTGGTTAGGCGTAATGACCAGCTACATATAGATGATGTTGAAGATTACGACAAGATCTTGTTGTCTCCCGGCCCTGGGATTCCCGATGAAGCAGGGCTGCTAAAACCTATCATCGAAAAATATGCTGCGACCAAAAGCATTCTTGGAGTTTGTTTGGGGATGCAGGCGATTGGTGAGGTATTTGGAGGAACTTTGCTTAATCTGAATGAAGTATACCATGGGGTGGCTACCAGAATAGACCTCTTTGTAGATGACGAGTATATTTTCAAAGGCCTTAATAAAGAATTGCAGGTGGGTCGTTATCATTCCTGGGTGGTTGAAAAAAATCTGCCTCCTGTTCTACAGGCTACGAGTTACGATGAAAAGGGTGAGGTAATGTCGCTAAGACATAAGGAATATGATGTTCGTGGAGTACAGTTTCATCCTGAATCTGTTCTTACCCCAGAAGGAAAAAAAATGATCCAGAACTGGGTGAATGGTCCTGATGCAGAAAATTTCTAAAAAGAGGAAATTTCAAATTCGGAAGAACCAACACTTTAAATAAACAAAATTCGTCATCCTGAACTCATTCCAGGATCTTTAGAAAAGCTGAAACGAGTTCAGCTTGACGCAGAGTTGATAAAATAAGATGAAAGAATTACTAAACAGGCTCATAAGCCATGAAACCATAAGCACCGAGGAGGCCAAGCAGGTGATCTTTAATATTTCTGAAGGCAAATACAATGACACTCAGATCGCGGCCTTTCTAACGGTTTATATGATGCGAAGTATCACTATAGAAGAGCTGGAAGGATTCAGGGATGCCTTGCTGGAATTGTGCATAAAAGTTGACCTTTCAGGTTATGAAGCCGTAGATCTTTGCGGAACTGGTGGCGATGGAAAGGATACTTTCAACATCTCCACCACCTCATCATTTGTAACTGCCGGTTCAGGTGTAAAAGTTTCCAAGCATGGTAACTATGGGGTTTCCTCGGTAAGCGGAAGTTCGAACGTGATGGAATCACTTGGTATCAAATTCAGTAACGATACCGGGTTTCTGGAGAAGTGTATTAATGAAGCCAATATATGTATTCTTCACGCGCCTTTATTTCATCCCGCTATGAAAAATGTAGGTCCCGTAAGAAAAAGTCTGGCCGTTAAAACATTCTTTAACATGTTAGGACCCATGGTAAATCCAGCTTTTCCAAAGAATCAACTAGTGGGAGTTTTTAGTTTGGAACTCGCCAGGATGTATGCTTATCTTTATCAAAATACAGATAAGAACTACACTATTTTGCATGCGCTGGATGGATATGATGAGATATCGCTTACGGGAGAAACCAAAAGCATAAGCAACAATTCTGAAAGAATACTGAAGGCATCAGATTTTGGTGTTTTAGAATTGAAACAATCTGAAATTGCCGGTGGTGGATCTATAGAAGCTTCTGCAGAAATTCTCATGAATATTCTTAAAGGAAAAGGAACCAAGGCTCAAAATAACGTAGTCTGTGCTAATGCCGGTATGGCTATCGCTACCTCCAGAAATTTGAGTCCACAGGATGGTTTCGCAGCAGCCAGAGAATCCTTGGAATCTGGAAAGGCACTGGAAAGTTTTAAAAAATTGCAGGAATTAAGTCAAAATTGAATTAAATGAACATTCTCGATAAGATCATAGCAGATAAATTCAAGGAAGTTGAATTGAAAAAATCCCTTATCCCCGTTTCCCAACTGGAGAGTTCGGTTTTATTCAACAGAAAATGCATTTCTCTGGCTGAAAATTTAAAAACCGGCTCCGGAATTATTGCAGAACATAAAAGAAGGTCACCATCAAAATCTGTGATCAATCAGAGCCTGAATGTTCAGGATGTGGTTAAAGGCTATGAAGATGCCTATGTCTCTGGAATTTCGGTGCTTACAGATGGCAAGTATTTTGGAGGCTCCATTGAGGATCTGTTGTATGCCAGAGCTTCGGTTAACCTGCCCATTTTAAGGAAAGATTTCATGATTGATGAATACCAGGTATTGGAAGCAAAAGCTTATGGTGCCGATGTTATCCTTTTGATCGCTGCGGTTCTCACAGAAGAACAATTGATTCATTTGGCGAATTCAGCAAAATCTCTTGGAATGGATGTATTACTGGAAGTTCATAATGAAGAAGAGCTGAAGAAATCTTTAAAGGTGAATGCCGATATGATCGGGGTGAACAATAGAAACCTGAAGACTTTTGAAGTGAGTATCGATAATTCAAAAAAACTGGCTAAACTAATTCCTGAGGAATTCGTAAAAGTCTCGGAAAGTGGAATTAGTAATACCGAAGCCATTGCAGATCTTAAGAATTATGGTTACCAGGGCTTTTTAATTGGAGAAAACTTTATGAAAACCGATAACCCAGGCACCTCGGCTAAAGAATTTATAAGAATCTTAAAATCTATCGTATAAATGGAAGAGAAAAGTTTGAAAGAGAATAGTCTTTTCATTTCTGCCTCTGGCCAAAGCCTGGGACTGAGCCTCAAAGTTTGTGGAATGCAACAGGCCGGAAACATGATTCAGGTTGCCGAGCTCAAGCCAGACTATATGGGTTTCATTTTCTATGATAAATCACCGCGTTATTTTGATGATGAGCTCCCTGAAATTCCTTCAGAAATAAAGAAAACCGGAGTTTTTGTCAACGCAACTATTAAAGAAATCACTGCAAAAGTTTCAAAATACCATTTAAAGGCGGTACAGCTCCACGGTGAGGAATCTGCCAGTTTTTGCAAGGATCTAAAGGCCGAGCTTCAGCGTAAAGAAAATATTCCAGAAATGATCAAGGTATTTTCAGTGGGAGAGGAATTCGATTTTGAACAAATTAAGCCTTATGAGGGTATCGCAGATTATTTTCTTTTTGATACTAAAGGCGTACTAAGAGGAGGAAATGGCACCGAATTTAACTGGCAGATCTTAAAAGAATATCCGTCCAGCACTCCATTTTTTCTAAGTGGCGGAATTGGACCTGAACATGGCGAGGCCATTACCGAACTAAAGAGTTATTTTTACCAGAAAGGTAAGCCGGATCTGCTTTATGCTGTGGATGTAAACAGCAAGTTTGAGCTGAAACCCGGATTAAAAAAATTAAAAGAATTGAAAGATTTCAAAAAACAGATAAATTCATAAGATGAGCTATCAGGTTGATGAAAAAGGATATTATGGAGAATTTGGCGGAGCCTATATCCCCGAAATGTTATATCCGAATGTTCTGGAATTGCGTTCACGCTATCTGGACATTATGAAAGAAGAGTCCTTTCAGAAGGAATTCAAAGAGCTTTTGCGAGAATATGTGGGAAGACCCACTCCTCTCTATTACGCGAAAAGATTCAGTGAGAAATATGGGACAAAGGTTTATTTAAAACGTGAAGATCTTTGCCATACGGGTGCGCATAAGGTGAACAACACTATCGGGCAAATCCTAATGGCACAGAAACTGGGTAAAAAGCGAATCATTGCTGAAACCGGAGCGGGACAGCATGGTGTTGCTACAGCTACTGTTTGCGCACTAATGGGAATGGAATGTATCGTCTATATGGGTGAGATCGATATAGACAGACAGGCGCCAAATGTTGCCCGAATGAAAATGTTAGGTGCTAAAGTGGTTGCGGCAAAATCTGGAAGCAGAACGCTAAAGGATGCCACGAACGAGGCAATTCGTGATTGGATCAACAATCCGGTAGACACCCATTACATCATTGGTTCTGTGGTGGGACCACACCCTTATCCCGATATGGTGGCGAGATTTCAGGCGGTGATTTCTGAAGAAATGAAAGTACAGCTTAAAGAAAAAGAGGGTAAGGAAGACCCAGATTATGTCGTGGCCTGTGTTGGTGGTGGATCTAATGCTGCTGGAGCCTATTACCATTATCTCGATAATCCGGAAGTTGGAATTATTGCGGTGGAAGCTGCCGGAAAAGGAATTGATTCAGGAGAAAGCGCAGCGACCTCTGCACTTGGAAAAATGGGTATTATCCACGGAAGTAAAACCTTGCTAATGCAAACAGGAGACGGTCAGATCACTGAGCCCTACTCCATTTCTGCCGGATTGGATTACCCCGGAGTTGGACCTATGCATGCGAACCTATTCACCAGCGGCAGAGGAGAATTCATCAGTATTACCGATGAAGCTGCTATGGAAGCCGGTTTAGAACTGGCAAAACTGGAAGGAATTATTCCAGCCATTGAAACCTCCCATGCCCTGGCGATTTTCAAGGATCGAAAGTTCAAGGAAGATGATGTGGTAGTGATCAACCTTTCTGGTCGCGGGGATAAGGATCTTAACACATATATAGAATATTTTAATTTATAGCTCGTCATTCTGAACTTGTTTCAGAATCTATTAAGACGCTGAAATAAATTCAGCGTGACGAAAAGATTGCTTAGGCTTTGCCATGGCAATGACAAAATGAAAATAGAATGAACAGAATTAATCAAAAACTGCAGGAAGATCATAAACTGCTATCCATATATTTTACGGCGGGATTTCCGAATATTGATGACACCGAAAAAGTAATCGTGGATCTTGAAAAGAGTGGTGTGGATTTCATTGAAATAGGACTGCCATTTAGTGATCCGTTGGCTGATGGACCCACCATTCAGGAAAGTTCTACCAAAGCCCTGAAAAATGGAATGACGACTTCAAAATTGTTTCACCAATTAGATGGCATAAGAGATAAGGTGGAAATCCCTCTAATCATTATGGGCTATTTTAATCCAATCCTCCAATATGGAGTGGAAGATTTCTGCAAAAAATGTCAGTCGGTTGGGATCGACGGACTCATCATCCCGGATCTTCCGGTAGATGTATATCATGAAAAGTACCAGGCCCTGTTCGAGAAATATGGCCTTATCAATGTATTTCTTATCACTCCTCAGACTTCTGATGAACGAATTAAATTCATAGATTCAATTTCCAGTGGTTTTATTTATATGGTAAGCAGTGCCAGCGTTACAGGTTCTACAACCGGTTTTGGAGATGAGACCAGGGCTTATTTTAAAAGAGTAAATGATCTTCAGCTTAAAAACCCACAAATAGTAGGCTTCGGAATAAAAGACAGTGAAACTTTTGACCAGGCAACCGAATATGCGAAGGGAGCGATCATAGGTAGTGCTTTTATCAAGTATGTTGAAGAAAATGGTGTTTCCAATATTCCCGGGTTCATTGAGAATGTTAAAGCTTTAACCTAATTGTAACAGGCTCTTAGCAGCTTTTAAGACTACTTCTGCCTATATTAGAGTAAATCTAAAAACTTATAATTATGGGAGGACCAATTGAAGATAATCACAAGGAAAGAAGAAAGGATCAAACCAATCCTACCAACCCTACCGGAAACAGGAATGAAAAGACCAATAAAGTTGATTTTGATGAAGAGACTATAAAAGATCAGCAAAATAAAGATTGAGGATGGGCAAAGGTGATAAAAAAACCAAAAGAGGAAAAATTGCAATTGGCACTAGTGGTAAGTTAAGGCCCAAGCGGCGCAAATTTAAAATTAAACCTACTACGCTGGCAGACCAGAATAAGAAAGAATTGCAATGATCTAGAAAAATTCTTTATACTGTAAAACCCTGAAATCAATTGTATTGAATTCAGGGTTTTTCTTTTTTAATTCTTTATATAATGGTGAGCTTCCAACTGCTATATTGGCAGCACCAGAAGGCGCGATTAAAGAAACCGTTTTAATTAATCTTCCATCTAATAAAAACTGGTGAATCCTGGGTGCTTTATTTGAAACTACTTTTAGTCTAATATTGTGATCAGACTCTTTAAGGTATTTCCTGAAAAAATACTCCGGACCGTTCTTTGAGTTTCCACCGGTAAAAAGAAGGGTTTCAACTTTAGGGTTTTTTCTTAAAATAGAGATCATATCCCGCAGTTCAACTTTCTGCATTCCAATATCGGAAGCATCGATCTTTTCTCTTCTGCTGCTTTCTACCACATCACAAATCCCGATCCCTCTTTCTATTAAAAAATCCTTTCGCTGCTGAATAGCTTCCTGGGTATTTTCAAATTTCAGATCTAGATCAAAGATCCTGTCCAGAATGATCCATAATTGCCCATCCCGGCTGCCATAACAAAAATCAACGTCATCTTCCTTGAATTCCCTTTTGGTGAATCGAGGGGGCGGCAGCGTACCAACAACTAGTTTGGTCGCCGTTTCCGGAATAAATGGCGGATATGGATGTTTATGGTGGAAGAGTTCCAAAGTAGATGTAAATTTTGGGTTTTCACGTCATGCTGAATTTATTTCAGCATCTCAGAGATCCTGAAACGAGTTCAGGATGATGAGATTCTAACGAATAAACGTGGGTTCATTCTCCTTTTCGGTATGCTCCTCACTAAAACGATAGCCATCGTAATCGAAGCCTTTTACATCATCTAAAGTTTTACAATCTTTATCGATGATATAGCGAACCATAGATCCACGTGCTTTTTTGGCGAAGAAACTGATGATCTTCAACTTTCCGTTCTTGAAATCCTTGAAAACAGGAGCAATTACCGGAACTTTTAATTTTTTAGTATCTACAGCTTTGAAGTATTCGTTACTGGCCAGGTTCAGAAATAACTCATCATCTTCTAATTCATTATTCAGATATTCGGTCACCTTTTCTTTCCAGACTTCGTAGAGGTTATCCTTTCTTTCGATCCCAATAGATGTTCCCATCTCCAGGCGATAAGGTTGAATTAGGTCCAAAGGCCTCAAAATACCATACATACCGGAGAGGATCCTGAGGGTATCCTGAACTTTATCTATCTTATCTGTTGGTATGGTATAAGCATCCAGACCGGTATACACATCACCATTGAAGGCATACAAGGCAGGACGGGAATTCTTTTTATCATGATCTTCTTCGAACTCCTGGTAACGGGAATAATTAAGATCTGCCAGCTTATTACTAATGCTCATTAATTCTGAAATCTCCTTCTTGCTCTGTCTGGCAAGTTTACGATTCAGCTTGGCAGCTGTTTCCAGAAATTCGGCTTGAGTTCCTCGAGTAGTTGGTAATTTTGATTCATAATCCAGCGTTTTCGCTGGCGAAAAAACAATTTTCATTTCTTTTCGGTTAATTTTCTACCAAAGATAACCTATCAGTCGAAAAACTGAAAAATACCTGAAATTAGTTTCTTATGAATCTATAGAAGCCTTTTATGCTAAAGGTCTTCCAGCTGATTCTTGGCATATCCCCTCCACTTTTCAACACAATCTACCATATCCTGTGGTAAATCTGTATTAAAACTCATCCACTCCCCCGTTTTTGGGTGCTCAAAACCTAGAGTTTTGGCATGCAGCGCCTGCCTTGGAAGTATCTTAAAGCAATTGTCTACGAACTGTTTGTACTTGGTGAAAGTTGTCCCTTTAAGAATCTTATCACCACCATAACGCTCATCATTAAAAAGGGTGTGCCCAATATGCTTCATATGCACACGAATCTGGTGAGTTCTTCCGGTTTCCAGTTTACAGGAAACAAGGGTCACGTAACCTAGGCGTTCTATCACTTTATAATGGGTAACCGCCGGCTTTCCATTATCGGCATCGTCACCGTAATAAACAATATTCTGAAGCCTGTTCTTAGGATTTCTACCAATATTACCTTCGATGGTTCCTTCATCTTCCGCAATATTTCCCCAGGCGATCGCGACGTATTCACGCTCACTGGTCTTATCGAAAAATTGTTTGGAAAGATGCGCCATTGCCTCCTCAGTTTTTGCAACTACAAGAAGTCCACTGGTGTCTTTATCGATCCTATGTACAAGGCCGGGACGGTCACTGCTATTATTCGGCAGGTTATCGAAATGATGCACCAAAGCGTTAATAAGGGTTCCGCTATAATTACCATGACCTGGATGTACCACCATGCCGGCAGGCTTATTTACCACCAGCAAGGTATCATCTTCATAAACTATATCTAACGGAATATCTTCAGGAACCAGTAAATATTCATAAGGAGGATGCTCGAACATTACCTGTACGGTATCACCTCCCTTAACTTTATAATTCTGCTTAACGATCTCTCCATTTACATAGATATTCCCGCTTTTGGCAGCTTTCTGAATTTTATTACGCGTGGCATTTTCGATGAAATTCATCAAATATTTGTCCACTCTTAACGGCTTCTGCCCAACTTCAGCTACAAATTTGTGATGCTCATAAAGACTTTCATCCTCATCCTGATCCTCGATCTCTTCTCTCTGGTCTTTATTAGAATTCATCTACTTCGCTTTCGGTTTCAGTCTCTGTTTCCAAAGTATCTGCATCCCTGTTTTTATACTTTCCTGTACTGCCATCCCCAAGAACAAGGTCGATCCTGGAAGTTTTCATCAATTTATCTCCCGGCTTAACCAGGCTTCCTTTATGCCTTAATTCCAGAACAGCGTCCTGAGCGATATCCGGCTTGTAGCTGATCTCTCCAATTTCAAATCCAAGGGATCTTAATGTTGGCTCCACCTGTCTCCTAGTCTTTCTAATAAGGTTTTTAGGAACTTCAATTTTTCTATAGCCCGAAGGGTTCAG
>JBFIMP010000060.1:0-12416 GCA_041611635.1 Christiangramia sp. | reverse complement strand
TTAAAGTATTTTATTCGTGACCTCGCCAGGATTCAAACCTGGAACCTTCTGAGCCGTAATCAGATGCGCTATTCAGTTGCGCCACGAGGCCTTTTAAACTCCACTCTGCTATCCTGCAAAGCGGGTGCAAATATATATCTTTATTATAAAAGTAAAAAACCATTTCTGTAAAAAATAAATAAAAAAAGGCGGTCGAGCCGCCTTCTTCTTAAATGCCCAATTATAATAAGTTTAGTATAAGTAGTTTAAGGCAGTAACATCGTTCGGTCCAAATTCACCATCTTCGTTAGCACCGAAACATGCCAGCATTACAGATGTGGAATCGTAACCGGTTGGGGTTCCTGGAATATGCACAGCGCCATCTGGATCTGCACTCTCCCCAGATTGTCCACAACTCTGGCGGCTAAACCAATCGGTATGACGTAGTCCTACTGAATGACCAATCTCATGTGTGATCACATGCTCATTGGTGTTTGTGCTATATGCCTCCATTCCAGAATAGATCTGTACATATTTATAAGGATTACCATTGCTTGGGAAACCGGCAACTCCTCCAGCCTGACCGTTTGGATTCTGATATACCACGATATCATACGGAGTATAATTGGTTCCAAAGGTTAGCGTAAAAGTAATCCCAAGATTCAGGGCGTTATAGTTGTCGATAGTCCATTGCAATGCAGTTCGCTGCTTGGTGGTAAGCGCCTGTGAACCTCCGGTGTATCCAATAACATTCACCGTTCTGGGAGTACTCACAAGATTATAGGTCCTATATTGCTTATCTGTGATCGAAGCCGGTGACATGGTATGCATCTGGTCTTCTGTCATAACGATATCCCCTTCTATAAGATAATTTTCAGTAAAACTACCATCAGGAAGCAACATGTTATTCTTTTCGACATGTTTTGAATTAAAATTAAGGTCGGCCACCTTTTTTCGAATTTCTTGAGAAATTTCTGAAGTTTCTTGAACAGCTTCTACCTGAGTTTGTTCAGATACCTGATCTTTTTCGCATGAGGCGAAAATACCAATAGCCAATAATAGGCTAAATAATTTAATCGTTTTCATAAATAGGTTTAAGTTTTAGGGCACTTATACCACTAATCTATAAAACCATACCGATTAACTATATTTTAAGATGTTAATTGTAGGAATCTACTTAAAAATTTAAGAAAATTATAAGATTTCAGCACTCAAACCTGCATCCAGCAATTTGGAACATCTTGGTTTTAAATCCTCATAAGATCCGGTCTTCACGGTACATTTTCCTTTATAATGTACCAGGATAGAACACTGTTCGGCTTGTTCCGGGGTATGGTCACAAGCGAATATTAGGGTTTCTATCACATGATCGAAGGTATTGTAATCATCATTGTATAAAACGATCTCATTTTCCTTCTTCTCTTTGGTCTTTACCTCAACCTCTTCTAATAATTCTTCTTTCGTACTCATCTTCAAAATTTTCTCTTCTACATGGTTCAAAGATACAAAATATGATAAAACACTTAGCGTGAAAACTTTACAGCTACCCAATCGTTCCTATCAAAGTTCTCCACATAGTGAAGTCCTAACTTTTCACAGGCCTTTTTTATTTGCGGCAGGTCATCCTGGTAGAAACCACTTAAAAATATGCTCCCATGAGAATTAAGACATTTTTCATAAATGGGAAGATCTCTTATTAAAATATTGAGATTTATATTAGCCAGTATCATATCATATTTCCTTCCCTCAAGCAGTTCTGCCCCGCCCTCTTCTACATTAATATGCTCACAATCATTCCTGTTTATATTCTCAATGGTGTTAAGATAGCACCAGTTGTCTATATCTATGGCATCAATGCTCTTAGCTCCTTTCATTGCTGTAAGTATTGCCAGTACGCCCGTACCAGAACCCATATCTAAAACCGATTTGCCTTCCCAGTCATTTTTAAGGATATGTTGTATCATCATATGTGTAGTTGCATGATGACCTGTCCCAAAAGACATTTTCGGCTCTATTACTATATCAAATTCTGTATCGGGTTTTTCATGAAAAGGTGCTCTCACACTACAAATCTCATCTACCAGAATGGGTGTAAAATTCTTTTCCCACTCCTCATTCCAGTTCACTCTTTCTATCTCTTTTTGATCGTAAGTGATCTTGAAATCTTCAGATTGGAGAATATGCACCCCGGCCAGTAAGTCGTCCTCATATTCTTCTTCTGGAATATAAGCTGTGACACCATCATCATTTTCCACAAAGCTTTCAAAACCCAGGTAACCAAGTTCGGCTATAAGGATCTCTGAGGCCGGTTGAACCGGATCTATAGTAAAATGAAATTCAAAATAATTCCCGGCCATTTTTAGAATGAATTTACGATAGCCACAAAGTCTACCGCATTAAGACTGGCGCCACCAATAAGACCTCCATCTACATCTTCTTTTGCGAAGATCTCCTTGGCATTGTTTGGCTTTACACTACCTCCATAAAGAATCGAAGTATTTTCAGCAACTTCCTTTCCTACATTCTTATTCAAAAGATTTCTAATATGCTTATGCATTTCCTGAGCTTGCTCGGGGCTCGCTGTTTCACCGGTTCCAATGGCCCAGACAGGTTCATAGGCAAGAATGATATTTTCCCATGAGCTTTGCGGAAGATTAAATAGCGCCTCTTTCAATTGTTGCTCTACCAGATCAAAATGTTTATCGTTCTTTCTGTCTTCCAGTTCTTCACCAAAACAAAATATAACAGTCATTTCATTATCGATAGCCGTCTTTACTTTTTTCGCCAGCAGTTCGCCCGTTTCATGAAAATATGCTCGGCGCTCACTATGCCCAAGGATTACCGTATTTACTCCCACGCTTTTTAACATTGCAGCAGATACCTCTCCAGTAAAAGCGCCATTTTCATTCTCGTGCATGTTTTGAGCAGCCACGATCACCGGCGTTCCCTTTAAAGCCTGGAAGGTTGGATATAGATTTGTAAAAGAAGGAGCTACCATCACTTTAGCTTCAGGTTCTTTCACCATTTGCATTTTTAATTTCCCGAGTAATTCTTCGGTCTCTGCAAGATCATTATTCATTTTCCAGTTTCCGGCAACTATTTTATCTCTCATGATTTTATATTTTGATTTGCTAGTTTATGTTTAAACAGACCTGGTAATGATCTGCTTGAACCACAAATATAAGTAAAGGAGGTTTGATTGTTTCTTAAACCCGAGCTAAACCTTGAAGTTTTAGGGAGTATTCAATGGAATACGAAATGTATTTATAATTCGATATCAGATGCGTCGAACCAATGCTTTTTCTGGGTGATCGTTCCCTTATTAAGCGTTAGAAAACCTGGATTGGAGCGAACAATTGTTTTAAGAGCGGTCTCATCTGTCTGGTAAAAATCGAAATTAAGATCAAATTCTTTTTTAAGTTGAGATTGGAATTCAGGACCGGAGGCCGTAAGCCCGATTACTTTATATCCTTTTTGCAGAGCCTCTTCACTTAAAGATTTTACAGCCTTATAACCATCCTTCTCAGTAGACCTTAAATTATAGGTTACGATCAGCAAAACTTTATCTGCCGTAAGAACTTCATTAGTTATATCACCTTCTTCTCCTTCAATTACGAAATCATGAATTGGAGCAATAGTGTTTTCACCGGTCTGGGTAGTTTCAACCCCGATAAATTCACCATTTACCTGTGGATAGGCTCCATTATTTTTTATGATCTTTTCCTCTCCATCAATTTTAAATTTCCAGCTGTAAATTACCTCTGCCTTTTCTGCACCTTCAGGTACTTTCATTTTTTCAGGAATGTTATTCCCTATTTTATAAGGCCTGAAGTCAAAAACAGGTAAATGCATTAATACATGATAACAAAAAGCAAAACAAGCCATAAATGAAGCGAATACCACCCACTTATGGTATTTCACGGGAAAAATTGGATTGATGTACTTTTGATTAAAAAATATAATAAGTATTAAAACCAGTAATATTATATCCTTATAAAAAGACTCCCAGGGGGTAAGCGGAATCGCGTCCCCAAAACAACCACAATCGGTCACTTTATTGAAATAGGCTGAATAGAAGGTTAGAAATGTGAAAAAGATGATCATCACCAGCAAACTCCAGCTGGTGAATTTAGGAGCATATCCAATTAGCAGCATGATACCTACTACCAACTCAAAAATGACTAATAGAATAGCAATAATGAGCGCGAAAGGAATTAGAAATGGAATATCCAGAACAGGTTCGCTAAAATATTCCTGCAATTTGTAAGAGAAGCCTACGGGATCGTTTAGCTTGATGAATCCTGAAAAAATAAAAAGAACTCCCACCAGGATCCTGGCGATACTTACAATTGCTTTCATAATATTATTTTTTGGATGCCGTTTTTTCTTCAGCTTCGCTAAAATGGATCATGGCGAATACCGAATAATTGATCATATCCTGGTAATTAGCATCGATTCCTTCACTTACCAGCGTTTTACCTTTGTTATCTTCTATCTGCTTAACGCGTAATAGCTTTTGAATAATTAGATCTGTGAGAGAGCTTATACGCATATCACGCCAGGCCTCGCCATAGTCGTGGTTCTTATTCATCATTAACTCCTTGGTCTCCTTTACTTTTTCGTCGTATAATTTGATTGCATCTTCGGGTGAGAGATCTGGTTGTACCGCGACACCTTTTTCCAGTTGAATTAGGGCCATCACAGAATAATTAATGATCCCTATAAATTCAGATTTTTCATCCTCATCTACTTTTCTCACTTCGCTCTCCTGTAACTGTCGAATCCTTTGAGCTTTGATAAATATCTGGTCGGTGAGAGACGGTAACCTTAAAATTCTCCAGGCACAGCCGTAATCTTTCATTTTATTTAGAAACAAACTGCGGCAGCTCGCGATCACCGCGTCGTATTGTTTTGAGGTATCCTGCATGAAGTAGATGTAATTTGCGTAAATTTCGGGCAAATATTTCAGATAGTCAAAGTTAATTTCCCGGCTATCAAAAAACCTTATTTACAATATGTTTATCAACTGCAAAGGAACTCTTGTTGATCTCGCTCAGCCTAAAGTAATGGGCATTATTAATATCACTCCAGATTCCTTTTACAGCGGAAGCCGCAGTAATACCGAAAAAGAGATCCTTACAAATGCTGAAAAAATGCTTCTGGATGGGGCCACTTTTCTTGACCTTGGAGCCTATAGTTCCAGGCCGGGAGCAGATGATATTTCGATTGAAGAAGAACTGGGAAGAATGATGCCTGCCATCGAGATGATCCTGAAGGAATTTCCCGAAACTATTCTCTCCATAGACACCTTTAGAGCTACCGTTGCCGAAAAAAGTATTCAGGCAGGTGGTGCTATTATCAACGATATTTCCGCAGGAAAACTTGATGACAAAATGCTCCAAGTAATTGCCAGATATCAGGTTCCTTATATTATGATGCACATGAAGGGAACTCCGCAGACCATGAAAGATCTTAATCAATACGATGATCTTACTGCTGATGTACTTTTTTATTTTTCTGAAAGGATCAGGGCGGCACGGGAAATTGGTATCAATGATCTTATCGTGGATCCGGGTTTCGGTTTTGCGAAGAGTATAGAACAGAATTTTGAGCTGTTATCTAAACTGGAACTTTTTAAAAACCTTGAAATTCCCTTACTGGTTGGGGTTTCCAGAAAAAGTATGATCTGGAAATCACTGGATATTACACCAAGTGAAGCTCTTAACGGCACCACCGTTCTTAACACAACAGCCCTACTTAAAGGGGCAGGCATCCTGAGAGTCCATGACGTAAAGGAGGCCATAGAATGCATCAAATTAACCCGTGAATTCATAAACTAATTTTAGTTTTTCTATTTTTACATAAAACCCCCGCAATTTGGACATCATAGATCTTCGAATTCTCGATATCCTGGATATTGTTTTTGTAGCCCTGCTGCTTTACTATGTTTATAAACTTGTTCGCGGTACTGCGGCTGTAAATATTTTCATTGGCATTGTGGTAATCTATCTTGTCTGGCTACTAACCCAGCTATTGCAAATGGAATTACTCAGCAGTGTGCTTGGGGAATTTATTGGAGTTGGAGTTTTCGCGCTTATCGTGGTTTTCCAGCAGGAGATCAGGAAATTCCTTTTAATGATAGGGTCTACCAATTTCACACAAAAAGGAAGGTTTTTCAAAAGCTTTAAGTTTAGCCGCGATGATTTTGAAGCCAAGATAGATATTGATGCTATCATAAACGCTTGCGAATCCATGGGCAAGACCTATACCGGAGCTTTAATGGTGATACAGAAGAACAACAAACTCGATTTTGTTAAAAATACCGGGGACAAAATGAAAATTGAGTTAAACCAGCCAATAATAGAATCCATTTTCTTTAAGAACAGTCCGCTTCATGATGGCGCGATGATTATTGAGGAGAATAAAATAACGGCCACAAGAGTGATTTTGCCTGTTTCCAATGATCGCTCCATCCCTTTAAGATTTGGTTTAAGACACCGGGCAGCTGTTGGGATCACTGAAAAAACTGATGCCCTGGCATTAATCGTAAGCGAGGAGACAGGCCAGACATCTTATGTTAGGGATGGCCAGTTCGTAATGTTCGAAACTCTTGATGAATTAAAGGAAAAATTAAAGGAAGATCTCAGCTAACCCTTTTATAATGCTTCTTCTGCCTTGAACTGCACTTCATACAGTTTTCTATAATAACCGTCGGTCTTCTTAAGCAGTTCCTTGTGGTTACCAATTTCAACAATCTGTCCCTGATCCATCACAATTATCTTATCTGCCTTTTTGATGGTAGCAAGTCTATGTGCGATCACAATAGAAGTTCGTCCCTCGGTGATTTTATCTGTGGCATCCTGAATCAATTGCTCGCTGTATGAATCTACCGAAGAAGTAGCCTCATCCAGAACAAGAATACTCGGATTGCTTACAAAGGCTCTCAGAAAAGAGATTAACTGACGCTGACCCGAAGACAACATCGCTCCTCTTTCTTTCACATTGTAGTAATAACCATTAGGCAATGTACTTATGAATTCATGGATCCCTATCCGTTTTGCCGCCGCGATCACATCCTCATCGGTAATTTCGGGATTATCTAGGTTGATATTACTCATGATGGTATCGGCAAATAGAAAGACATTCTGCAACACCACGGCTATCTGGGCCCTTAAAGATTGAAGTTTGATATCCTTAATATCGGTTCCATCAACAAGGATAGACCCGCTATCTATCTCATAGAATCTACTCAGAAGATTGATGATCGTGGATTTTCCGGCTCCGGTAGCCCCAACGATCGCAACAGTTTCCCCTTCCTGAACTTTAAAGGAAATTCCTTTAAGAACCTCTTCATCATCTACATAACTAAAGCGAACGTCTTTAAACTCGATCTCACCTTTTAGATTGTCTATTTCAATCGTTCCTTTATCCTCTATACTGGCTTCGGTATCAAGAATCCCGAAAACCCTGTTTGCAGCCACCATACCCATTTGAAGGGTATTAAATTTATCTGCGATCTGCCTTAAAGGCCTGAAAAGCATTTGAGAAAGCTCAATAAATGCCACAATAATACCAAGAGACATTTCGTCGCCGGCAATTACCCTAAGTCCACCAAACCAAACGATAAGACCAATAGTAATGGAAGTAGACATTTCAGCGATCGGGAAAAAGATAGAGTTATACCATACCGTTTTCACCCAGGCCTTACGATGCTTATCATTGATATCCTTGAAATTGGCATATTCGGTTTTTTCTCTTGTAAAAAGCTGAACGATCTTCATCCCGGTGATTCGCTCCTGTACAAAAGTGTTCAGGTTTGCCACCTGGGTTCTAACCTCCTCAAAGGCAAGTTTCATTTTCTTCTGAAAAACCCGTGTAGCATAAAGAATAAACGGAAGTACGGTTAAAACCAACAAGGTAAGTTCCCAGCTTTTATAGAACATCACTCCAAGTACCACCAGCATCTTTAGGAGATCACTAATAATCATGAACAAGCCCTGACTGAAGATACTCGATATAGTTTCGATATCACTTACCGCCCGGGTTACCAGCCTTCCCACGGCCGACTTGTCATAATACTTCATTTTGAAGCCAAGCATATGCTCGAACAGCTTTACCCGTATATCTCGCACAACACCTAGACCAAGCCAGTTTGCATAATAAATAAAACAGAACTGAAAGACTACCTCTAAAACCAGCACCCCCAGCATGAGACTTACGTAATAAATAAGACTTTCAAAGTCTGAAGGCATAAGAGCCTTGTCTATGGTTTCCTGTAACAGGATTGGCCTAAGTACAGCAAACAGCGAGACAAGTATAGCCGCAATACCAACGAAATAAAAGATTCGCTTATAAGGATTGGTATATTTAAGCAGTCGCTTAAACAGATCCATATCGAACGCATTTCCCGTCTTTGTTGCCATTTAATCTATTCTGATGTTTTCAGGATATTCTATCCTGGTTAAATATAATCCGTGAGCCGGCACCGAAGTTCCTGCCATTCCCCTGTCCTTACTTTCAATAACTTCATGAATGTGAGATACAGGATATTTATTCTGTCCAATTTCTACAAGAGTACCAACTACTGCTCGTACCATATTTCTTAGAAATCTATCGGCAGTGATATGAAAAACCAATCGTTCACCTTCTACTTTCCAGGCGGCATGATCTATTCTACAATTGTATGTTTTCACATCTGTCCTGCTCTTGGAGAAACTTTGAAAATTGGTATAATTCTTTAATACAGCGGCCGCGTCGTTCATTTTACCTACATTCAGCTCATGCTTCAGAAACCAGGCAAAATCCCTGCTAAAGGCATCTTTCTCCTGAACAATATGGTACTCATAACTTCTGGAAGTCGCATCAAACCTGGCATGTGCATCTACCCTAACTTCAAAGATTTCTTTTATGGCCACATCTTTTGGAAGCATGGAATTAAGCTTATACTTCAATAATGACGTATCTATCTCCTCTAAATTGTCAAAATGCGCGAACATCTGTTTGGCATGCACCCCGGCATCTGTTCTACCGGCGCCTACGATATTAATCTTAGAACGAAGAACCTTGCTAAGGTTTTCCTCCAGAACCTCCTGCACGCTTATTGAATCAGGTTGATTTTGCCAACCATGATAAGACTTTCCAAAATATGAGAGTTCTATAAAATATCTCAAGCTCCGCTTTATTTTTATATTAGCGAAATGCAAAGATAAGGCAATTATAACAAGGAGAAAGGCTTTGCTGAGCCATCCTTTGTTAAACGAATTTTAAATCTGAATTTAATTTTGAAAAAGATACTTCTCCTTAGTGATACCCACGGACATATGGACGACCGCATTCTGCATTATGCTAAAGAAGCAGATGAGTTATGGCATGCCGGGGATATAGGCAGCCTTGAGGTTACTGATGAACTTGAAGCAGTTAAACCTCTTAAAGCGGTTTACGGGAATATCGATAACGCTGAAATAAGAAAGGAATTTCCACTAAACAACAGGTTTATGTGTGAAGAAATCGATGTCTGGATCACACATATTGGCGGATACCCGGGAAGATATTCACCGGCAGTCAAGGAGGAGATAAGAAAGAATCCACCTAAGATATTCATCTCTGGGCATTCTCATATCCTTAAGGTAATGAACGATAAAAACCTGAATCTTTTGCACATGAATCCGGGCGCCGCCGGCAAACAGGGTTTTCACAAGAAAAGAACCATGTTAAGATTCAAAATTGATGGTAAGAACATCAGCGATCTTGAGGTAATTGAATTGGAGTAATTATTTGAAATAAATTTCACCGTCAAAATTTGAAGCAAATCTTAATTCCTTCCTTACTTAGAAAAATTAAAAAACCCGAAGCTTTCACTTCGGGTTTTTCACGCACTAATACTACTAAGATGATAGGCTTATCGTAATCGGTCAACAGATTTTACGAGATCTTCGTCCTTTTTGATGGCTTTATTAGCCAAAACAATAAAAACGATAGAAATAATAGGAAGAAACATCCCAATACCTTTCTCTGAAATATCCATTTCTCCAGGTAAAGTTAGAGACCAATAAACAAACACTCCTAGTAAAAAAAGGTTCAATATTATATTTAGACGACCCAGCACGAACTGAAGTTTTCTATTTTTAAACATAAAGATACTCACCAGTGAAATTGCCGCAGATGCAATGAACATTCCAAATGCGATTAATTCATCTATAGCGTATACAGGCTCACCGGCATTATTTTCCCAAAGCGGAAATACAAATATAAGGCCTGCAGCGATAATAACAGCTATAAACAGGTAAACAGTTTGTATTCTTTGAAGCATATTTCTTACTGTTGCGGCACAAAAATAAAAGATTCTTTTTAGAATTACAGTCTTAAAGTTTAAAATAAAGTTGTATTATTGCAGGAACATTTCGTAACCCATTCAACGTTGGTTACTTAAGTCTCCAAACTTTTTGTTCTTCTTCGAGAAGTTTTTAAAATCAATCCAAACGAAAATTATTTTAACGCATACATGTTTGAAATTTCAGAATTAAAAGCTAAAAAGCTTCCTGAACTTAAGGAAATCGCTGAAACACTGAATGTTCCTAAGTACAAGACTCTAAAAAAACTAGATTTGGTGTATCAGATTCTGGATTACCAGGCATCAAATCCTAAAAAAGTAAAAGAAGTTCTTACTGAGGACAACAACCAGGAACAGGCAAAACCAAAGCCTTCCAGACCTCCTAAGATAGGAAGTGAAAAAAGGCCGCCGCGATCTTCAGATTCTTCAAAATCTTCCCAATCCAAGTCTTCAGGTAAAGATTCCGGTAATTCATCTAAGAAAGATGACTCCAGAAACACACCTGCCGCTAAAGGAAATAGCAGGGACAGAAACCAGGGCAATAAAAAGGATACCCGCAGTCGTAACGATAACAGAAATGATAATCGTAATGATAATCGCAACGACAACAGGAACGACAATCGCAACGACAACAAAAAGAATAATGGAAACCGCGATAACAGAAACCGCTACCGCGAGCCAGATTACGAATTCGACGCTATCATAGAAAGCGAAGGAGTTCTTGACATCATGCAGGACAACTACGGTTTCCTGAGATCATCAGACTATAACTACCTTACTTCTCCAGATGATATTTATGTATCCCAGTCACAAATAAGACTTTTTGGACTTAAGACCGGAGATACTGTACAGGGACAAATTAGACCTCCAAAAGAGGGAGAGAAATATTTCCCACTTATTAAGATCAATAAGATCAATGGTCTGGACCCACAAGTGGTTAGGGACCGTGTTTCTTTTGAACATCTAACCCCATTATTCCCTAAAGATAAATTCACTCTAGCCGAAAAGCAGAGCTCTATTTCTACAAGGGTAATGGATCTATTTGCACCAATTGGTAAAGGACAGCGTGGAATGATCGTTTCCCAGCCAAAGACAGGTAAGACCATGCTTCTTAAGGATATCGCCAATGCAATTGCCGCGAATCATCCTGAGGTGTACCAGATCGTGCTACTAATCGACGAAAGACCTGAAGAGGTTACCGATATGCAACGTAATGTAAAAGGTGAAGTTGTTGCTTCTACCTTCGACAAAGAAGCGCACGAGCACGTAAGAGTTGCGAATATCGTATTAGAAAAAGCAAAACGTTTGGTAGAATGTGGTCACGATGTGGTAATACTTCTTGACTCCATCACCAGGCTTGCCAGAGCTTACAACACCGTTCAACCTGCCAGCGGTAAGGTGTTAAGTGGTGGTGTGGATGCTAACGCGTTACATAAACCAAAAAGATTCTTTGGAGCTGCCCGTAACATTGAGAACGGAGGTTCGCTATCTATTATAGCAACCGCACTTACCGAAACCGGTTCTAAGATGGATGAAGTGATCTTCGAAGAATTTAAAGGTACGGGTAACATGGAGCTTCAATTAGACAGAAGAATCTCTAATAGAAGAATTTTCCCTGCGATAGACCTTGTATCATCAAGTACACGTAGAGATGATCTTCTTTTAGATGATACAACGATACAGCGTATGTGGGTACTTAGAAAGTATCTTGCAGACATGAATCCTGTGGAAGCTATGGAGTTCATCAACGAAAAGATTAAAAGCACCAGGAATAACGAAGAGTTTTTAATCTCTATGAACGGTTAAAATATTTTAATCCCTACTTATTAAAAGCCGGTTGCAATTTGCTACCGGCTTTTTTAATTGCAATAAATTCAATTATTTTCAAATTGATAGGAAAAAATCCTATCCTCTTATGAAGCTTCCAGAGCGGGATACCGGGTCTACATTCGATCTTATTCAGGACAGGCAACTCACCCTCAATCCAATAGTTTTTAAACTTTAAACATAAAAAAAGCTCCATCTTTCGATGAAGCTTTAGAGCGGGAGACCGGGTTGCCTTCGACTTCGCTCAGGACAGGCTTCTCAACCTTGATTTAAATTCTTT
>JBFIMP010000059.1:0-12810 GCA_041611635.1 Christiangramia sp. | reverse complement strand
AGGCAACTGTTTCAAAAATCTTAATCCAACATCAGGAAAATGGAAATCCTTCTGAAATTGAGGAACTTCCTTCATAAGATTATAAAGAAAAATTCGATAGTCTGTGGGACCCGATTTTAATAGATCTATATATTCAGACATTTTCATTTCGGCATGCGCCTGATTGAACTTATATTTTGAAGAGATAGGCCTGTCATCGTATAAAGGAACGGTCTTGTCTCCGGCAATCTTATTGATGTAGTTGAGATCCCACTTCTTATATGCGGGCCAGTCCTCGATCAATCTCTCGATTACTACCGGTTTTTGCGGCTGCACGTATTCTCTCAGAAAATCTGATTTGGTGATACTTTCTACTCGAGGTATTTGTTCCAGTTTCATGCGTGCTTCTTTATTATATTCCGGCGTTCCTATGTGTTCTTTTTATGGCGACTTCATTCTTATAATCTATCCATTTTTGGCCCCTCAATTTACGCATCAAATTATCATAATTGCGCATAAACAAAAGATTATTGAGAACCTCTGCGATCTGCTTTGGTGATTTTGGAAGCGATCTAAGGGTCACGGACAGACTTGCAGTCTCATATTTTATAAAATGCCACCAGTGGCTTGGAATATACAGCGCATCACCATGCCCGAGCCTCGTTTGGAAGCCTTTCGCCTTGGCTAATGCCGGATATTTCTCGAGATCGGGATTATCCATATCTATGATCTCCATGCTAACAATAGAATAAGGCACCTTATAAATAAGCCCTGTTTGGTCTGGCGGGTAGAGAATGACCTTCTTTTCACCAACAAAATTAAAGTGAAAATTATTCGCGAGATCCATATCATAATGCATCACCACTTTAGAGCCCTCACCACCTACAAAAAGAACAGGAAGTTTTTTAAAGAACTTCACTCCCAGGTCTGGGTATTCAAAATCTTCCAGTAATTCGGGACAATTTTGAAGCAGGTTGAAAAAGAACATCCTCAGGTCTGTGGGACCTTGCTCCAAGATATCTATATAATCCTTAAATGGAATTTTTTTAGCTACTCCATGCGAATTCTGTCTCCCTTTAGCAGGTTTCCCATCATATAACGGCACCACAACCTCACCTGCCTTTTCCCTGAAGTAATTAAAACTCCATTTCTTATAGGCAGGCCAGTTTTTGGTTAGATCTTCGATTACTACCGGTTTCTTTGGTATAAAATACTCCTGTAAAAACTCTTCTTTAGAAAGATCTTTTCTCCTGGGAATATTTTGAAGATCGAGTTTCAAAATTATGTGGATTAAAAGCTATGCTTTTGTTTTTGCCTTTTGCTGGGCTTCAAGATTCCTGTCAATCTTATGAGCCGGGCGGGTCCATTTTGGCTTTTCTCCCTGGCTTTGAAATTGTGAATTTTCAGCATCTACACTTTCTGGCTGAGATTTCTTTTCAAAAGCTTTTTGTGGGTTAAGACCAAGCATTTTGAACATTTCCATATCCTCGTTTACATCTGGATTTGGAGTTGTAAGCAACTTATCTCCCGCAAATATCGAATTCGCTCCGGCAAAGAAGCACATCGCCTGTCCTTCCCTGCTCATTTGAGTTCTTCCTGCAGAAAGTCTTACTTGAGTCTCTGGCATCACAATACGTGTCGTTGCCACCATTCTTATCATATCCCAGATCGGCACCGGCTTCTGCTCCTCTAAAGGCGTTCCTTCAACAGGTACCAATGCGTTGATCGGCACAGATTCTGGCTGTGGATTAAGAGTTGAAAGCGCTACCAGCATTCCTGCACGGTCTGCCTCACTTTCCCCCATTCCTATGATCCCACCGCTACATACGGTAACATTCGTTTTACGAACATTCCCAATGGTATCAAGCCTGTCCTGGTAACCACGGGTAGAAATAACTTCTTTATAGTATTCTTCAGAAGAATCCAGGTTATGGTTATAGGCATAAAGTCCGGCCTCAGCCAAACGTTGCGCCTGATTCTCGGTAAGCATTCCCAGGGTACAGCAAACTTCCATATCCAGCTTATTGATGGTTCTCACCATCTCCAGCACATTATCGAATTCTTCACCGTCTTTAACATTTCTCCAGGCTGCTCCCATACAAACCCTGGAACTTCCAGAAGCTTTTGCTCTTAAAGCCTGTGCCTTTACCTGGTTCACACTCATAAGGTCGTTCCCCTCAAGATCTGTATGGTAACGGGCTGCCTGTGGGCAGTAACCGCAATCCTCAGGACAACCACCTGTCTTTATAGACAGCAGGGTAGAAACCTGAACGGTATTGGGGTCATGATGCTGACGGTGAACTGTAGCCGCTTCGTAAAGCAACTCCATAAAAGGCTTATTATATATTTCCAGGATTTCTTCTTTGGTCCAATCGTGTTTTAATGCCATGTAAAAAGATTTGAATTCAAAAATAACTAAAACTAAGGTTTATTCAGGAATGCTAACCCAAGATTTATAAACGGGGAAGCTAACAATTTTTATTTTCTTCCTACCAGGATGGAGACCGCATTTCCTCCAAAACCAACAGAATTAACCAGGATATTCTCAAGTCTACCTGGTTGTTGCTGATATTCGGAAAACGGAACAGTTAAAAACTGCTGCTTTTCAAGCATCATAACTGCCATTTGCAGGCTCAATATTCCTGAAGCCGCAAAACTATGACCTGTTTTCCATTTATTGCTGGTCATGGCTGGTAATTTTTGCTTAAAGATCTTCTTTATCGCATTTACCTCGGCCAGATCACCTCCAATGGTTCCGGGAGCGTGCATCACTACCACATCCACTTCTTTTTCATCTATAGGCTGCATTGCCATTTTCATGGATCTTTGCAAACATTTTCCGTTTTTCGAAAGCGAAGCACCATGCTTTAGTTTTTCATTAGCATAGCCTATTCCTTTGATCACCGCGACAGAATCATCTGAAATTTCATTCTCCAGCCCAACGATCCCTGCTGCTTCACTTAAGATCATAGTATTTCTGGCTTTTTCCATATCCAGGGATCGGCAGGGATACTCCAAATCTTCTGAAGCATAGATCTTCATCGCCCTCATCTGGGCCAGTGTAAAGCCAGTTAAGGGAGCTTCACTACCTCCTGCAAGAAAACTATTGGCCAAACCGCTTTGTAACCAGGCAACCGCATTTAGAACAGAATGCATCCCGGTGGAACAGGTAACGCTATGAGAAAATTCCGGACCTTCCAGTTGCAGGTCCTGGGCCACCCAGGAAGAAATATTTCCAAGGGTAGTTGAGGGTGAAGTATAGGTTGAGGATTTTCCGGTCTCGATATATTCTGAATGGTATTTTTCAAAAAGGCCGGTGGCTCCCCTGCTACTGCCAATATTTATCCCGGCATTAGACCTCGTAAATCCCAAGGTTGCGATTCTGGAAGCCAGGATAGCATAAAGCACCGAATTATCGAGATACCTATATTTGGAGTTCTGCTCCTTTAGAGTTTCAACTTCGGTTTTTATTTTTTCCGGAAGAAAACCAACAAAAGCTGAATAGCCATCAAAATCTGATTTCGTAAAGAAATGTTCATCAGAAATATAATTTTTCCATATTTCATCTGGTGTCATCCCAAGTGGGGATATACTGCCAATAGACCTTATAGAAACGGGATTTTTCAAAAGCTGAATTTTTCAGCAAAAATAAGACTCAATTAGGTTCTGGCTAAATTTCAAAACCTAAATTCTGCTTTTTTCAGGTTCATAATAAAGGTTTTTGGTGGAAAGCATTTTCCGGTCACCACGGGCTACCTTTTCTATTTCTATTTTTATCTCTTCAGACAGAAGTTCAAATAAGGGCTGGTCTAATTTTTCAATTTCAGGGAATACTGATTCTAGCTTTCTATCCCATTTTTTGTAAAGTTTGAGCGTATCATCTGGCTCAACACTTTTTCTATCGGTTCCCTCATCTTCCGGAGTAAAGGATTCTGAGAGATTCAAATAACCGTAATCATCTGTAAGCTCCTCTCCAATCTGTATATCCCTTATTGCCACTTCAAAATTATAAGCGGTGGAAAGGCAATTAGACCTAAAACTATGATTAACATATTTGGCCACATCCCAGCACAAAATATGCTCGCCTTTTTGATTACGGAAACTGTATTTCTCAAATAGCTCCCTGGTGAGTGGCTTAAAAGTATGAGGGACATCTGGACCAAATACCACATCTAATTCATCCTGGACCCACGTAATTGTGCCTTTTGGGATCATTTTGGTAGCCACAACCCCAAATCCCTTTTTATCACTAATCCATTTTAATCTTGTATCCGGGTGTATCATAATTTTCAGATTAACCTATCTAAATTAGACAAAAATCGAATCCGAAAACTAAAAATATTAACTGATAATATTATTTTTAAAGTACTGAAAGTGAGTCTTCTATAACACTGTAAACTCTTTTCAACTCATTTTCCGGAGTCACATAAGGCGGCACTATGTAGATAGTATTACCCAGAGGTCTAAGAAATACACCTCTATCCATGAAGAATTGAAATAATCTATTTCTTAGACTACCATAACGATCGGTTTGAATATCAAGCTCGAAGGCCATGATCACTCCTTTACACCTGGCATTTTTAACCTTTGGATGTTGCTGCAGTTTATTGACGAAATCAAGATTGGCCTGAGAGATACGTTGAATGTTCTCCTGCATATCTTCTGAAACCAATAATTCTACGGCAGCAAGTGCGGCGGCACAGGCCAGCGGATTTGCCGTATAGGTATGGCCATGAAATAGCCCTTTGGCAATTTCATCTGAATAAAAGGCATTATAAATTTTCATGGAGCAGGAAGTAAGCCCCATAGGTAACAATCCTGCGGTAAGTGCTTTAGACATGCATACCACATCTGGCTTTTCTTCCATATAATCTGAAGCGAAGTATTTTCCCGTTTTTCCAAAACCGGTCATTACCTCATCTGCGACAAGCACCACATCATTTTCCCGGCAAACCTTCAGGACTTCATTCAAGCCTTCAGCGTCATGAAATTTCATTGCTGCTGCCCCCTGTATTAAAGGCTCATATATAAATCCAGCAATATGATGTTCAGCAAGAATGGACCTCAGCTGTTTTATGACTTCCGCATTATTTTCACCCGTAGGCACCGGAATTCGCTCTACCCTGATAAAATGATCTTCAAAAGCACCATTATACACTGAAAGTCCGGAAACAGACATGGCTCCGAAAGTATCCCCGTGAAAACCTTCCTCGAAAGCAAGCATCACCTTGCGATCATGGCCCAGGTTGTAATGATACTGTAAGGCCATTTTAATCCCGATCTCGGTTGCCGTAGAACCATTATCGTTAAAAAATAATTTCTGCTGTCCTTCAGGAAGTATCTTAACCAGGGCTTCAGATAATTTTATCGCAGGCTCATGGGTGAATCCGCTGAAAACCACCTGGTCCAGATGTTGCATCTGGGCCGCAACCTTATCTGTGATATACTTATTGCAATGACCATATACTGCGGTATACCATGAAGAAATAGCATCTATATACTCCTTTCCTTTATCATCTGTAAGTATGCAGCCTTTAGCCCTGGTGACCGGCAACATTTCTGGAGATGTCTTGTGCTGGGTTAGGGGGTGCCAGAGGTGCTTCTGGTCTCTTTCCGCTAAACTTTCGCTTTTCACTTCTAGATCTCGCATAATTGCTTTCTGAATTTTTCGGCATATTCTTTTATCACCATATCATCAAAATAAGGCTCTTCATCTATTCTGCCTATTATCTTCACCTTTCCTATTTTTTTGATCGCCGCCTCGGTAGTAGGGTGTTCATCACCACTAAAGATCACTCCTATTTTTTCGATTCCCCTGCTTTTTAGAGCCTCGATACTTAAAAGCGTATGATTAATACTGCCCAGGTAGTGCCTGGAAACCAGCACGACCCTGTCTTGCTTCTCGATAAGATCTAATATGGTCTCCCTATCATTTAACGGTACCAGCAATCCGCCGGCGCCTTCAATAACAAGATCGTTCTCGGTCCTGGGTCTTTTCATCTTTTTCACCTCTAACTTAATCCCATCAATACCAGCTGCCGCGTGAGGACTCATTGGAGTTTTAAGAGCATAGGCATTATTATGGTAATAGGTTTTTTCACTGCTTACAAGCTTTTTGATCTTATGGGTATCTGAATGGTCAAGATCCCCGGCCTGCACAGGTTTCCAGTAATCTGCCTCCATAGCCTGGGTTACTATTGCAGCAACCACTGTTTTTCCAACTTCAGTTCCTATTCCGGTAATGAAAAATGTGTTCGGCATTATTTAGTATTTGCCACAAAATTACCCAAGACTTTTAAGACCTCCGAAATTTCATGTGATGAATTATAAGTATGTATACAAAATCTTAAACGTTCGCTTCCTTCAGGTACAGTGGGCGAAAGTATAGGTTTAACATTGAATCCTGCTTTTTGAAGCTCGGTCGCAGCATTCTTCACTTTCGTATTTCCCGAAATAACACAGACCTGTATCGCAGAATCACTATCTATAAATATATCCTGAAGATCGTTTTTTAGGATCTCAGCCTTAAAATGCCGAATACTTTCCCTCAACTTTTTTAAATGAGTTTCATCGTTTTCCAAATATCTGTAAGCAGAACGGATGCTGGCAATAGAATGCGGTGAAAGCGCCGTGGTATAAATAAAGCTCCGGCTAAAATTAATGAGATAATCCTTTAGTTTTAGACTTCCTAAAATCGCCGCCCCGTGGCAACCCATAGCTTTTCCAAAGGTTTGTATCCTGGCGAAGACCTCGCCTTCAAGTTTTAGTTGCTGTACCAGGCCTTTACCGTGATCTCCCAGCACTCCGGTCGCATGAGCTTCATCTATAATCGTAAGTGCTTGATATCTTTCAGCAATTTTTAAAAGTTGAACGAGATCTGGTGAATCGCCGTCCATGGAAAAAACAGATTCCGTCACTATGTATATTTCAGAACCGGAAGAGTCATTCTTATAACGCTTCAATTTCTCTTCAAGATCAACAAGATTATTATGCTGAAATTTATAATCCCGGGCCAGGCTCATTTTAAGACCATCCCTTATAGAAGCGTGAGCATATTCATCGTATAGAATTATATCGTTTTTTTGGGGTATAGCAGAAAAAAATCCAATATTGGCATCGTAGCCAGAATTGAAAATTAATGCCGCCTGTGCGTTGTGAAAACTCGCCAGCTGATTTTCGGTCTCCTTAAAAAGAGGATGGTTGCCAGACAAAAGTCTGGATCCTGTAGACCCATTTGCAGTTTCATAATGTCTCAAAATCCTTCCGGTACTTTCTGCAATCTCTTCAGATTTAGAAAAACCGAGATAGTCATTAGAAAAAAAATCTACCCCAGCCGGGAATGATAATAAAATCCTAAAAGAATCTTCTTCTTTCCTCCTCTCAAGCCTTTTTTCTAATTTAGAAGGTAATTGTTTCATTTTACAAAAGTAAACATTCACACAAACAAAAGATGGACTGGACGTTATTTGCACTGAGAGTTAGTCTAGCTACGATCGCAGGATTAATCATTGGACTTGAAAGAGAGATCCAGGGAAAAGAAGCAGGCCTTAAAACAAATGCTTTGGTATCCCTTGGTGCATCCATTTTTATTTTGATGTCGCTGGAATTTGAGGGTGAGAAATATACCGACATCACTCGTGTCCTAGGACAGGTAGTGGTTGGAATTGGATTTATTGGAGCAGGTACCATTTTAGAAAAAGGCCGAAAAGTCAAGGGACTTACGACTGCAGCAACCATCTGGTGTAGTGCAGGAACAGGATGCCTGGCCGGTTTTGGAATGTATTATGAACTGGCAACAGTATGCGGAATCATCCTAACCATTAACCTGGTTTTCGGGTATATAGAACATAAAATGAAAAAGAAAACAAAAGAAGAAGACGAAGGGTCAGATTAAAATCTATTGATCCTTCATTTTGGTGTGATCTACGTTATCCTCTGGAGTATCATCTACAACACTCTTTAATATATGAGTATTCTTTTGATACTTTCCTCTTAACTCATCCATAACCGATTTATCCCAAAGTTTAACACCGATAAAATAGGATGCTCTTCCTATAAGATGAGCACTTACAGGCGCGGTTAAGAATAGAAATAAAATGATGACAAATGCCTGGGAAGTAACATCTGCATTGCTAAAATAAACCATGGTAGACATTAACACCAAACCAACCCCAAGTGTCGCAGCTTTTGTAGTTACAGATATCCTTAAGTAGGTATCTGGCATTCTTACCAGCCCGATGGCAGCAAAAAGCACGAAAAGAGCTCCAAAAGTTGCTAATATTCCTATTATTATATCTATCATTTTCTTCTCCTTTTTTCAAGGTAATATGATAACGCCACCGTACTTAAAAATGCTATAAGAGCAAGAATAAGCGCTGTATCCATCAAGGTGGACTGATTATAAATCACACTATATACCGCAATCACCCCTATCCCTGTAGTGATAAGAAGATCCAGGGCCACGATCTTATCTGCTATACTAGGACCCTTGATGAATCTCCAGAGGATTAGCACTGCAGATACAACCAGTACCGGTAAAATGATATAGTGTAAATATTCGAATAACGTCATGATAATACCTCCAAAATTCTACGTTCAAACCCGTCTTTTATCCCTCTAATAAATTTTTCTTTATCGGTGATATACATCGCATGCACAAAAAGAACCTTTTTATCATTAGATACATCCAGGCTTAAGGTTCCGGGAGTAAGAGAGATCATATTCGCCAGCACGGTGATACCAATATCAGACTTTACATCTAATGGCACCATGATGATCCCGGGGGTCATGTTAAGCTTAGGTGTAATCACTTCATAGGCAACCTCAATATTCGCTTTTATAAGCTCATAAAGGAAAAATACCAGCAGCAAGAGAACCTTGGGAACGATAAGGAAATATTTGCTCCTCTTACGACCTATCGTGATCAACCACAGGATATGAAAATTCAGAAAAAATCCAAACAGATAATTCTCAAATGAAAAATCTCCCGTCAGGGCAACCCAGACAAAGGTCAGTAAAATGTTCGACAGAAATTTATTCTTCATCATCCCTTAAGTCTTCTAATTCTTCGATTTTAATACCGCATCTATATATCCCTGGCTATTCACCAACTCATCTGCGATCCTGGCAGATAGCTCCTGTATATGCTCTGCACCAAATCCAATATACAAAGATACAATACTCAAAAGTGCCACTGGCACCAAGAACTGCATCCTTTTCCCGCTGGTCATTTTTGAGAAATATCCAAAATTACTTCTTAATGGCAGCTCCTTATCCTCTTTCCAGAATACTTCAGCCCACATTTTGGCTATAATTACCAGGGTAATAAAACTTGCGAAAATTATGGCTCCAACTGTAATATAGGAATCATTTGTAAAGCCAGCCTTTATAAGGTTGATCTTTGGCCAGAAACCCGATAATGGAGGAATTCCTACCAGCGAAAAAAGCGGAATAAATAACAGTAAGCTTATTTTAGGCCATTTGGCATAAATACCGCCCAGGTCACGCATACTGTTGGTCCCCTTAATTCGGTATACTACCCCGCTTACCATGAATAGATTGGTCTTCACAATGATGTCATGAATGAGGTAAAATATAGCCCCGGCGATGGCCATTTCTGTGAACATCCCCAAACCGGCGATCATATATCCAATATGACAGATTATTAGATAAGAAAATACCTTCCGCATATTGTTCTGCACCAGAGCGCCTATTCCTCCACTTATAAGCGTTAGAATGGCTATGATCATGATAATATTGTTCAGGAAAGGATCGTCCACAAAGATGAGAGTAAAAACACGTATTAACGCATACACTCCAACCTTGGTCAATAATCCACCAAATATTGCTGAAACCGCAAACGGAGGTGTATGGTAAGATGCCGGCAACCAGAAATAAAGAGGAAAGACCCCTGCCTTTATCCCAAAACCTATCAGGAATAACAATGCTGTTATCTGCACCAAGCCCCTGTTCTCGACCTCGGCGATCTGCCCGGCAAGATCTGCCATGTTAAGGCTTCCGGTTATACCATATAAAACCGCGATCGCCGTAAGAAAAATCATAGAAGCAAGAATATTCAGCGTAAAATATTTTACCGCTCCTTCTAACTGAGCCTTCTCACCACCAATAGTAATAAGTACAAAAGAACTTATTATAATGATCTCAAACCAAACGTATAAGTTGAAAATATCCCCGGTAAGAAACGCACCGTTTAAGCCTAATAGCAGGAAGTGAAATATCGGGAAATAACCAAATCGCAATCTATCCCTTAGAACCGAAGCCCCAGAAAAAATAGAAACTGCCAGACCAGAAATAGCTGTAAGCAAGACCAGGGTCACCGAAAGCATATCGGCCACAAATGTAATCCCGAACGGTGCTTCCCAATTCCCGGCCTGTATGGTCTGAGTACCATTATTCCAAATGTAGGAAAACAGCACTATAGAAAGTCCTAAACTAACTATACTTCCAAAGACACTAAATGCCTTTTGAAATTTTATTCTGGCCCAGCCGAACATTAGAATGATACTAATGGCCATCTGGAGGAATAAAGGATATAAAATTAATTGTTCGTTCATGAATCTTCGTCGGTTGCGTTCATTTCATCCAGATCATCGGTTCTCACCACGGTATGTGCTCTTTTAACCAGCACTATGGCGAAAGACTGAAGTCCAAAACTTATAACGATTGCTGTAAGTATCAGGGCCTGCGGGACAGGGTCTGCAAAGGCCTCTACAAAGACCTTGGCATCATCGCCAATGATTGGCGGAGCCCCTTTGGTTATTCTTCCCAGCAGGAAAATAAGAAGGTTGGCCCCATTCCCCAGCAGGATTATTCCAAGGATAAGCTTTACCATACTTCGGCGAAGCATCATGTAGATGCCCGTTCCATATAATATTCCTACCATTAATGCTAAAAGGATCTCCATATTAGGCCGATTCTGAAATTGTAAAAATTATGGTTAAGGTTACTCCTGTTACTACTAAATAAACTCCAATATCAAAAAATAATGCTGAACCCACACTCCCCAAAATTGCTACAGGGTCATGCGACCACAAACCAGTCATAAAAGGCAGGTCGAACAATACTACTGGGGCCAGTCCACTCAAAAATGATATGGCCAGACCTATTGGGAGCAAAAAGCCTGGGTGCAATATCAACAGCTCTTTTGTTTTATTTAAGCCATTTGCAAAGGAGTGCAGGATAAATGCAATTGAAGCAATTAATCCTCCAACGAAACCTCCTCCAGGCAGATAATGCCCGCGAAGTAAAATAAAAACAGAAAACACCAACAATACCGGTAAAAGGTAGTTAGAAGCTGTTTTTAAAATTATAGTAGTTCGCATGATCTATTATTTCTTGTTCTCATTTTCGGCATTCAGGCTTGTGTCTGCATATCTTCTTCGATCCTTCATTTTCAGCCTTAGTTTCATCAAACCGAAAACTCCCACTGCAGCTATCGAAAGTACCGAAATTTCTATTAAAGTATCAGCTCCCCTAAAGTCTACCAGGATCACATTCACCACGTTCTTACCATGGGCCTCTATATAAGAATTTGCAGCATAGAAATTACCAACCTCTTTACTTACCGGCTCTGCCAGAACCTGTAATGCCAGGGTAGTGATGATAAGTCCGAAAATAGTAGACAATATCCCGTCTCTCACGCGGGTCTTATAATCTGAAAGTTTCAAATACTTTGGCAACTTATAAAGCACCAGTACAAACAAAATTACCGTAAGCGTATCTATCGAGAATTGGGTCATGGCAAGATCTGGTGCACTATAGAAGACAAATATCAAACATATAGATAATCCTACCACACCCATTGCTGCTACCGCAGCAAGCCTGGAATCTGTGAACACTGTATAAAAGATACCGGCGATAAGTATCAGCGTGGTAGTGATCTCATATACCGTGATTTTAGACAGGGAATTATAATCTATAGCAAAACTCGTATTTCCTATCATTATATAACCAACAAGAACTACAAGGAATAGTATAATTATAGAAATGTAATTTCTAAGATATCCATTCTGAAAAAAGTTAGTCCAGAAATTGGAAAAACCTACAAACAGAGCATTGAATTTTTCCAAAAGATTCTCGGGAGCAATAAAGTCGAATCTCGCGATTCCTTTTTCAAGCTTCTCTGAAGGTTTAATGATAAAATATAAGGCGGTTCCCACTCCAATGGTGATAAGACTTAAAATAAATATAAGATTAAACCCGTGCCACAGGGCAAGATGTATTTCTGAAGCATCAGCTCCCAGGGCTTCAACCACCGGTTTTATCAAAGAAGATTCTATAATAAATGGGGCAACCCCAAACACAATTCCCAAAGTCGCCAATAATAATGGAGGTCCCCATAATATGAATCCGGGAGCTTTGGTATTTGCATGCTCCTCTGGCAACTTCCCGGTAAACGGTTTGATACCGGCAACAAAACCTGCATACAGCAGGAAGATTTTTGTAAGAACTATAGCGATCATCAGGAAAACAACCAATGATTCTGAATGGTAAGAAGCCTCATAAGTAAGCTCTTTACCTACAAAACCAATAGTTGGCGGAATACCTGCACTGGAAATAGCTGCCAAAATACCAGCAATACCAACCGGCAACATGATCTTATTGAGTCCAGATAATCTGGTAACATCTCTAGTATGTGTTTGATGATCTATAATTCCCGTGACCAGGAATAGTGTGGCTTTATACAGGGCGTGAACAATAATGAATACTGCCGCTGCCAGGAATGCTTCCTGCGTTCCCAGACCTATTAAAAATACCAGTATCCCTAAAGCAGAGATTGTGGAATAGGCCAGAATACCCTTAAGATCTGTT
>JBFIMP010000058.1:0-12859 GCA_041611635.1 Christiangramia sp. | reverse complement strand
GGGAACGAAGGTGGCGCCGTAAACATGGCCAAGGCCTTAGGAATACCAACTTTTGCAATCTTCAGTCCACCGCTTAATAAGGAGAACTGGAATATTTATGAGGATGGCGAGAAAAATGTATCGGTCCATTTAAAAGATTATCTGCCCGAATGCTTTCAGGATAAAAGCTTTAAGGAACTTTCAAAAGAAAATGATGAGCTATATAACAAATTAAAGCCGTCACTTTTCACAGATAAATTGCAGCATTTTTTAAAGCAAAATTCCAAATGAAATACCGGTTCCTTATATATATCAACCACACTTATGGACTACCCATAGGACTTCCTATTCAGGAGCAGGCTCAAAAAATGGGGTTTTCCCTGAAATGGTTTTCGGGTATGGAAGAACCAAAGAAGTATTTCCCCGAAAATGGAAGTTTAATTGGAACTGTAGAAGAGGCGATTAACTTTGATCCGCATTTTGTTCTGGCGATCACAGACACGGTGCCGGATTTCTTTCCGGGTTTAAAAGTCCAAATATTTCATGGCTTCCCGGCCAACAAAAGAAAAGGTAAAGATCAATTTGTTATTAGAGGTTTTTTCGATCTTTACTGCACACAAGGTCCATCCAGTACCGGGCCATTTAAAAAGCAGCAGGATAAGTACAGGAGTTTTGAAGTGATCGAGACCGGCTGGTCTAAAATGGATCCACTTTTCCCGTTGGAGCCTGCCAATAACCAGAAACCGGTTATCCTGATCTCTTCTACTTTTACTCGATATTATAGCCTGGCTTTGAGAGACGAAGTTGTGAAGGAAATAGAAAGATTATCAAAAACCGGAAAATATCACTTCATTGCAACTTTACATCCCAAACTTGATCGTGAGACCGTAAAAAAATTCAAGGCTCTAGAAAATGAAAATTTTACATTCCACGACACTACAGACCTAATCCCCCTGTTCAAAAAAGCCGATATCATGTTTTCTGATACCACTTCGGCAATTATCGAATTTTTAATTCAGCGAAAACCGGTGGTCACTTTTAAAAATAATATGCCGGGACCATATCTTATAGATATAGGAAATGTTGCAGACATTGAAAGTTCTTTTGACCTGGCTCTTTCCCGACCAAAAGACCTCATCTCTGAAATTGAAAAATTCGCGATGTATTCTCATCCTTATTCAGATGGCAGATCAAGCGAAAGAGTGATAAATGCCTGTATAGATTTTCTGCATCGGGATAAATCCTATCTCAAGAAGAAGCCGCTTAACCTAGTTAGAAGATATAAGATAAGAAGGCAGCTAAATTATTTCACTTTTAAATCGAATAGAAAAGCCCCTTACATACCAATGAACATTTAATTTTTCCAGAATTTCAACCTTTTCTTTAAGCGCTTCTTTCTTTGAAATTTCTCCTGGAACTGGTTGGTATAGAACCACATTTTCTCAAAAACCTCCGTCTTAGATCTGTCTATCAATTTAGAATATTCATCGGCCATCACCTCCACCATTTCCTTCTTAGGAGTAAGCCTGGAGAAATTTAACATGCGGTCTTCAAAATTAAGCTCCTTAAAATTCATTCGATTAAGATCCACCAGAAAGAACTTATAATCCCCTGCTTTTTCCTGAATTAACGTATTTCCCGGGGAGTGATCCAGAAACTGGACCTGCTTTTCATGAAGTTCAAATGTGAACCTGGTAAACGCTCTTAAGACAGTCTCGTGATCTGGGTAGCCGGGATCTGTCACCAGCTCCCTGTAGGTAAGATCGTAATCTAAATGGCGACTCACGTAATAACTTTTACCAAAACTTAGCGCCTTTTTCTCCAAAGCGTATGCAACGGGCTCTGGAGTTCCAATATTTTTTTCCTTCAAAATTTCAGCATACCTGAAAGATCTTTCGGCCTTGGATTTTCTAAAAAACCTGTAGGCAATTTTATTAACCGCGTTAGGAACTTTAAAGGCTTTCACATTAAAGCGCTCATTATTTAATTCGAAGATCTTGAGCTTATTCCTGCTATCCTTGATAGTTTCACCGCCAGAATTGAATTTTTCCAGAAACTTCAGAATTTCTGGTTTTAATGCTTCAAATCTTGGCGAAAAGTGTACTTGCATGCGGCTAAATTAGAATATGAAATAGGATTTTAAAACAAATCTTATTAATTAAATTAACTTTGGCAGCTTTTATAGGTTTATGGAATTTTATTTTATGAAGATGAATAAATGTCCTGTGTTAATTTAAATGTATGAAAATACTTCATGTTTCTGCTGCAAAAAACTGGGGTGGTGGTGAAAATCATCTCCTTAATTTATGTGAAGACCTTACCAGCGTAGAGCATTTCGTTTTATGCAAGAAAGGCTCTCAAACACATAAAAGGCTTCCAGAACACGGCATTAAGGTTTTTCCTGCACCTCTGCTCGTGAAATTTGATCTAAGATTTGTATGGAAACTCATTAATATCTGTAAAAAGGAAAAAATAGATCTGGTAGATATTCATGATACCACGGCGCTTACCCTCGCGGTTATGGCAACCTCACTAGCGAAATTACCTCCTTACGTTTTAAACAAGAAGACTTCCTTTCCTATAAAGAATAGAAAACAGACACTTTTTAAATACAACCACCCCCAAATCAAAAAGATCTTTTGCGTATCTAATTTCACCAAAGCAATTACCGCTGAGAGTATTGAGGATAAAACCAAGTTAGTCACGCTTTATCATGGGACAAAAATTCCTACAACCCAGGATTCTCCTTTTTCCTTAAGGGAAAGATACCACATCCCGGAAGACAAAATCCTGGTGGGCACCATTGCAAACCACATCAGGGCCAAAAATCTAGATACCTGGGTCGCAACGGTAGATTATGTGGTAAACAAATTGGGGCTGAAGAATTATTATTTTCTTGAAATTGGAAATACTACTGAAAGAACCGAGAATTTTGAAAACCAGATAAAAGAAAAAAAACTCGAAGACTACTGTCTTTTTACAGGTTTTTTACCGAATGCCTCTGCCTTGATTTCACAGTTTGATATTTCGCTGATGACCTCCCAGAGCGAAGGAGTACCGCTTTTCATTTACGAAAGCTTCTATTATAAAGTTCCGGTTGTTACTACCAACGTTGGTGGAATTCCGGAAATTATCAAAGATGGAGAAAACGGAATGCTTAGTGATCCTCATGACGGCAAAACACTAGGAGATAAATTAGTAATTTTGTCGCGGGATAAAGAAATGCAAAATAGGTTCACGGAAATATCCTATAAAAAATTAATTGAAAATTTTACCACCAGTAAAATGGCTGAGCAAACCTTGGCCGAATATAAAAAAGTGCTTTATGGAACGAATGGAACAGGAAATTAGAAATTGCTTAGATGTTTTAAAAAAAGGCGGTATTATCTTATATCCAACAGATACCGTATGGGGAATAGGTTGTGATGCTACCAATGCCGATGCGGTGGACAAAGTTTATCAATTAAAAAAAAGGGAAGAATCTAAAGCGCTAATCTGCCTTGTTTCAAATTTCAAAATGCTGGAACAATATGTGGAAGAAGTTCCTGAAATGGCCTATGACATCCTGAAATATGCCAAAAAACCAACTACGATCATATATGACAAGCCTATAAGGATTGCTGAGAATCTGGTTGGTGAAGATGAATCCCTGGGTATAAGGGTAGTAAGAGATACTTTCTGTTCAGATCTTATCAAAAAACTTAAGCGTCCTTTGGTCTCTACTTCGGCAAATGTTAGCGGTCAGCCTACACCTCAATCTTTCGATCAAATAACTCCTCAAATTTTAAAAGGTGTAGACTATGTAGTAAATTTGCAGCGTTCAAAAAAATCACCCAGACCTTCAGCGATAATCAAGTTGAGCAATGACGGTCAGGTGAGTGTGATACGCAAATAGACAGATGCCGAAATACCACAATTACAGTAAAGCTTTACATCATAAAATATTCAATATTATTTCAGAAGCTGCAGATGAATTATCTGTGGATGCCTACGTAATTGGCGGTTTTGTACGTGATCATATCCTGGACCGCGGAGATCATAAAGATATTGACATTGTATCTATTGGCAGTGGTATAGAGCTGGCCAAAAAAGTTGCTGAAAAGCTACCGAATAAACCAAAGGTTCAGGTCTTCAAGAACTTTGGTACAGCCATGCTTCGTAACGACGATATGGAAATTGAATTCGTGGGAGCTAGGAAGGAAAGTTATCGCAAGGATAGCCGAAAACCAATCGTGGAGGATGGCACCCTGGAAGACGACCAGAACCGCAGGGATTTTACCATTAATGCCCTGGCGCTTAAACTCAATGAAGAAGGATTCGGAGATCTTTTAGACCCATTTAACGGCTATGAAGACCTTAAGAACAGGATCATCAGAACCCCGCTGGATCCGGATATCACCTATTCAGACGATCCTTTAAGAATGTACCGCGCCATAAGGTTCGCCACCCAGCTTAATTTTATTATTGAAACTGAATCCTTAAACGCGATAAAGCGCAACAATGAACGAATTAAGATCATCTCCAAGGAGAGGATCCTTGATGAATTAAATAAGATCATGCTCAGCGATAAACCTTCCAAAGGTTTCGCTCTTTTATATAAGACCGGTCTCTTAAAGAAAATACTGCCGGAACTCACAGCCTTGCAGGGAATTGATGAAGTAGAAGGTCAGACTCATAAAGACAATTTCTGGCATACACTGGAGGTGGTAGATAATATTTGTAAGAACACCGAAGACCTTTGGTTGAGATGGGCCGCTTTATTACACGATATTGGAAAAGCTCCCACTAAAAAATTTCATAAGAAAATCGGTTGGACCTTTCATGGTCATGAATTCGTTGGTGCTAAAATGGTTTTCAAAATTTTTAAAAGACTCAGGCTACCTCTAAACGAAAAAATGAAATTCGTTCAGAAAATGGTATTGATGAGTTCAAGACCTATTGTGATCGCAGATGATAGCGTGACCGATTCTGCCGTGCGCAGGCTTATTTTTGATGCCGGAGATCATATAGAAGACCTTATGACCCTTTGTGAAGCCGATATCACCACTAAAAACCCGAAAAGATTCAAAAAATACCATAATAATTTCAAGCTGGTTCGCAAGAAGATCGAAGAAGTTGAAGAGCGAGACCATGTAAGGAATTTTCAGCCTCCGGTAAGTGGGGAAGAGATCATGGAAACTTTTGGCATCAAGCCAAGCCGTGAAGTGGGACAGATTAAGGATGCCATAAAAGAGGCAATTCTGGAAGGTGATATTCCTAATGAGTATGAACCGGCCAGGGATTTTATGATCGAGAAAGGAGAAAAACTTGGATTAACCGTGGTTAATACTGAAAAATAAAGATGTATAGAAAATCGGTAAAAATTTCACTAATTCTTGTCTATCTGGTTATTATAGCAGGAGCTGTGGTTAGAATGACCGGTTCTGGAATGGGATGCCCGGACTGGCCAAAATGTTTTGGCTACTACATCCCTCCTACCGAGATCTCTGAACTGGAATTTCAGCCGAACAGGGATTACAAAAAAGGCCAGGTGATCATTGTAGATGAAAGCCTTAAAGTTGCAGTTGAGGATTTCAAGACTTCAGAAGCATATCAATCTTCAAACTGGCAGAATTACGATAAACACGATTACGCTATCTTCAATCCCACGCACACCTGGGTCGAATATATTAATCGATTGCTAGGTGCATTAGCAGGTATCGCGGTGCTTATCATGGCAATACTATCCCTAAAAAAAATAAAATTCAGGAAACGAATTCCAGTGCTATCCTGGTTATGCGTTTTTCTAATGGGATTCCAGGCTTGGCTTGGAGCAACTGTAGTATATTCGGTTCTGGCACCGGCTAAGATCACCGTGCACATGGTCATGGCCTTAGTTATTGTTGCCGTACTGCTTTATCTTTTGAAGATCTCTTCAGAAAAAGAAGCCAACCAGTATAAAACAAAGACATTTCAAAATTTATTGGGCATTGCGGTAATATTAACCCTAATTCAGGTGGTTATGGGAACCCAGGTAAGACAGTTCGTAGATGAACAGGTTCGAAGTTTAGGTTACGAAGCAAAGGAGAGCTGGCTCGCCAACCCGAATATCACTTTTTATGTGCACAGATCATTCTCTATCATTGTATTACTGGTTAATTTATTCTTATGGTGGAAGAACAGGAAATTAAACCTCAACCTTAATAGAATAAATATTGTTATTGGGCTGATCCTTTTAGAGGTAGCGACCGGGGTCGCCATGTATAATTTTGATTTTCCATTTTTATCTCAACCCCTTCACCTTGTGATCGCTTCCCTTCTTTTCGGTTTTCAGTTTTACCTGTTAATGGAAAGCATTTATGCTACAGAGAAGATTAAAAAATTGTAACTTTGACCTCCAAATTTTTTAGATATGGTATATAGATTCCGAGTAATTCTCGATGCTGATGAAGATGTTTTCAGAGATATAGAGATACTACAGGAAAGCACCCTGGAAGACCTTCACAATACTATCGTACAGTCCTTTGGCTTTGATGGTACAGAGATGGCTTCATTTTATATTAGCGATGATGAGTGGAACCAGGGCGAAGAGATCCACCAGTTCGATATGAGCGGTCACGATACTTCGATTAGATTAATGAATGAAACTTCTCTGGACAGCATACTTTCAGAAAAACAAACAAAACTTATTTACGTTTATGATTTTCTGAAAATGTGGACTTTTTTCGTGGAATTAGGTCAGATCGCCGAGATTGAAGAAGGTAGAGATTATCCAAATCTGATGTACGTTCATGGTCAGATCCCAGAAAATGCTCCCGAGAAGGAATTCACCGGTGAGGACGAAGGAATCTTAAATGGCGATTACGATGATGACTTTGATACCGATGGCTACGACGATTTCGAATTTGACGAAAACTGGAATTAATCCATTTCAGTGATTCACCTGAATCATATCTTCTGAAAAAACTTCTTTCAGAATTCACATTTTTCAACTTTATTTAGTCAAAACTTCAGATATAGATGATCAATCTTTTTAATGCCCAAATTGAATCACTTTCCATACATCGCGTAGGAAATAAGAACAGGGGCGAAAACATCTTCGTTTCCGCATCTACTTTTCATTTAAATGATGAAATAAAGCCCTTGATCAAGGAATATTTTCTGAAACCGTTCCGGGAAAAAGAAGAGTCTTACTATCGTTTTAGTCATGAAACCGATATTGAGTTCAACGAATTATATAACCTGGCCAACCAGATCTTCGACGATCCTTACAATACCCATGAGTACTCTAAGAAGATCGCAACTATTTTATACGAGCAGTCTACGCATCCACATATTAAAAGCGGAGAAGTTTACGTGGTCTATTTTGAAGGACTCCAACTGGATAACGAAAAAGTTTCCGGAATCGGGATTTTCAAATCTGAATTGAAACATGATTTCCTTCAATTCGAGCAGAAACAGAGCAATCTTGAAATGATTGTTCAGCAGGGAGTGAACCTTCAGAAACTGGATAAGGGCGCTATTATTTTCAATAAGAATCGTGAGGAGGGATATAAGATCCTTTCGGTAGATTCCAACCGTTATGATACTAAATACTGGCTGGAGAATTTCCTTGGTGTGGATGTACTGGCAGATGAGAATTACTTCACCAAAAACTACCTGAACTTTGCGAAAAACTTCGCTAAAGATGTAGTGTTACCTGCTGAAGACAAAAAGCAGGAGGTCATGTTCATGAATAGAAGTATGGATTATTTCGCTAAGAATGATGATTTTGAAGAGTCAAATTACATTAATTCTGTAATAGACAATCCCGCTTTGATCCCTGAATTTCAGAATTATAAAACAGAGAAGGCTCCAAAATACAAGGTTGAAGATCTTACGAATTTCCCCATCGCGAATAAAGCGGTGACAGACGCCCGTAAAAAGATCAAAAACGTGATCACCCTGGATACAAATATTCAGATAAAAATGGATTTTGTAAATGCTGATTCTGCGGAGAAATTCGTGGAAAAAGGCTGGGACGAGGAAAAACAAATGTATTACTACCTGGTTTATTTCAATAAGGAAGAGAAAAAATAAGAATGTCACTGCGAACGAAGTGAAGCAGTCTCAATACTGAGATTCCTTCGCTTCGCTCGGAATGACAAATATTAAAGATTCATTTCGAAAAATTTTTCCTTTCATTCAGAGCGAAACTTAATGAAGCGAAGAACCTATTGAACGGAATTTCACTAATATGAGATTCCTCCTGCGTCGGAATGACAATCATTAATAATTACTCTAACAACCTTTTCATATTCACATTCTCATAATTACGCTTTACGAAATCCAGCGCTGTTCTTAAGATCTGCCCCATGGTACTGGCACGTTTGAATTTCATATCCTTGGAAAAAGCGTAAAGATCGTTCCTTAACTCTTTCACATTATCCTTGGTAGACACATGATCGTTGATCATGCATCTTATAAGCTCCTTATACCTGCTTTGTGTATTGATCATTCTCTTGGCTAACAATGAGCGTTCTTCCTTGCGATATTGCTCTATGGAAGATTCCTCTAATTTATCTGAAACCAGTTTTACCATTTTATAATTTTCCTTAAAGAACTGAGGTCGGTAAACCTTGAGATTCCCTTCAAAACACTGCTGATCAAAATCTATGGCCCGAATCTGATATTCTACATGGTCGAAGTCGTGAGTTGGAATTACCACATAATTATATGATCTCATATCACCCAACAAACGTACGGTACATCTCTCATTAAATTTCACGAATTGTTTGGCGATCTGGGTTTGGGCTCTTAGGTCACAATCTGGTAAATGATCCTCTATAAATACATCTCCGGGAATGCCGGCAATATGCTCCTCGATCAGAGTATCCTTATAAACGAGAAAGTTGATACGATGCGGGGATAATAAATGTTCAAATTCCAGCCCGTACAGCCTGGAAGCATCGGCTTTTTTCACATAAAAATAGGTGAAACTATCGTTGAGGATATTTCTGACCTTTATTCTGAAGGGCTTTGAATTTCCGAAGGTGCAATAGTCGATAGCATCAACATTCAGGTAATCCAGTGAGTCCTCGCTACCATCTGAATGCAGGATGGTATAAACCTTTTTAAGACTGTTATCTATTTCTATCCTTTCATGATCTGGATAATAGCAACGCACCCAGAATGTATCTTCATCATGCTGGTCATACACTACGATAGACCCTGAAAACCTAAGCAGATCATCATAAAAAACGGGAATTTTAGTATTGCGATTATACTTTGCAAGATATCTGTTGAAGCGTTCATTGACAGGAAATGCCGGCTTCTTTTTTGACATCAATTTTTCATCCATAGTGATCCTCGTTTTTCTCAAAATTAAGCTTATTATAAAGAAACCTGTAACAAAATCCTATTTTAGACGTCGTATTTTAAACACTTCACCCATCTTGGAAACAATTTTAAGTTTAAATAACCTAACAAAACAATTTGGCAGGATCACCGCCGTAGATAATTTGAGTTTCTGTATCGAAAAAGGGAACGTCTACGGTATTTTGGGACCTAATGGCAGTGGTAAATCCACGACCCTGGGAATGGTCCTGAACGTTGTTAACAAAACCTCGGGAGAATTTCAATGGTTCGACGGTAATATGTCTACTCATGAGGCCCTTAAAAAAGTAGGTGCGATCATAGAACACCCAAATTTCTATCCCTATATGACCGCGGAACAGAACCTGAAGCTGGTCTGCAAAATTAAGGGAACGAATAAAAATAAAATTACGGAGAAGCTTGAGATCGTAGGACTCCTGGACAGGAAAGACAGCAAATTCAAGACCTTTTCTTTGGGTATGAAGCAGCGTTTAGCCATTGCCTCTGCCCTGCTTAACGATCCGGAAATACTTATTCTGGACGAACCTACCAATGGATTAGATCCTCAGGGAATCCACCAGATAAGAGAGATTATTAGGAAGATCGCCGCAGGAGGAACCACCATTTTACTGGCTTCGCACCTTTTAGATGAAGTCGAAAAAGTATGCTCTCACGTGGTTATTATCAGGAAAGGTGAAAAACTATACAGTGGGCCGGTGGACCAGATTATTAACAGTTTTGGTTTTTTTGAATTGAAGGCTGCCAATATGAACAAACTAGAGGAATTACTTCAAACGCATCCTAAAATCGGAAATATCTCAGAAAAAGAAGGCACTTTAACGGCCATTCTAGATGAACCAATGGAAGCCGAGGAAATCAACAGATTTCTATTCGAAAAAGGACTTTCTCTTTCCTATCTGAATAAACGCAAAGAAAGCCTGGAAGAACAATTTCTACAATTAACCAAAGAAACCACCCATAACTAATGTTACGTTTACTCGAAATAGAATATAATAAATTACGCTATAGCCGGTCAGCCAGGATATTGATCATCACCTACTTTATCCTGATTACTTTTATCGCGCTTATTGCATCTATTGAATTCAAAATTGGGAATTTCGAATTCAGGGTGGCAGATCAGGGAATTTTCAACTTTCCCTATATCTGGCACTTTAATAGTTATATAGCGGCTATACTGAAACTATTCCTGGCTATTGTCATAGTTTCCATGATGTCTAACGAATACAGTAACCGAACCATTAAACAAAACCTTATAGACGGGCTTAGCAAAAAGGAATTTGTACTTTCTAAGTTTCTTACAGTTTTAACTTTTTCAGGAATTTCAACCCTTTTTGTTTTTATAGTGACCATGGTCCTTGGCCTTTCATTTTCAGATTATAATGAACTATCAATCGTATTTTCAGACCTGGAATACTTACTGGCCTACTTCATAAAACTAACTGGCTTTTTCGCTTTCTGTATGTTCCTGGGAATACTTGTAAAAAGATCTGCATTTGCTTTAGGCTTCCTTGTAGTCTGGGTAATAATTGAGAACATCATTTACGGCATATTAAATTTCAGGATTTTCAAGGGCACTGATATAGCCGATGAAATCATGCAGTTTTTCCCATTAGAATCGATGAGCAATCTCATTGTTGAACCTTTTTCAAGACTAAATGCCGTGCAGGCGGCTGCAAACCAGATAGGTGGCGAGCTAAACAAGGATTATGGTATTCACTGGTACCAGTTGATCATTGTTTGTTTTTGGATCCTGATTTTTGTTTACTCCTCCTTTGTTCTATTGAAAAAAAGAGATCTATAATTCCTTAGCCAGGCAGACTGAAACCATTGACTCCTTAGGCATAATAAAAGTTTGCAGTGAAGGAGCTGTTTCCTATGACGCAAATGGCGTCTGCCGGCAGGAACTGAATAGCAGGCGAATCCTGATCCAGGGTAAATATCCGCAATACAGGTGTAAATTCAAATTACACTTTTCAATCGTTAGACGAATATTAAAAAATTGAATAAACCCCTTTAATTGCTTAATTTACATGCCCTATTATTACCAAGGGATGTATACTCCTATTTTTAAAATCTAAAATGATTTAAAACCTGAGCTCCTTGATGGTCGTAAGTATAATGTAAGTTAGATAAAGAAGGGTTGAAAACGATTTTTGCATTAATACTAATATTTCTTTTTCATAGTTCTGTGATTAGCCATGCAGAAGGGGCAAAGTTTTCTTTACCGAACACGGTATATCCACATATCAAGGATCGCTCTAATGCTAATGAATTTAAACCTCTTATCCTCAAAAGAAATGAAAAAACCCCAAATGTGGAATTTCAAGGAATTTCCCTCCAGGAATGTGATTATGAAAGAGGTTTCGGCTTATCTTCTGTTGACGGCATCACCTCTTTCGATTTATTTCTTGCCTATCCGCCAAATACTTCAAACATTTCATTTTATGAAAACAGGGCAGATCTTGAGAATAACATAGAAATAGCTGATCCTGGTAATTACAGGAACATAAATCCATTCAATCAGACTGTGTTCGGTAAAAGAATAAATGGTAACAATAATGAAGTAATATCTGAAGTGATTTTGACCGTTATTCCTATTCCTGAAACCGCTGTATCCATTGGGGAATTTTACGTTTGTAACTCGAATACCGATGGAGGATCCCCAACTGCCGTCTATGATTTTGAAGCGATTGGCCGATCTCTTTTTGGAAATGAGGAGGTTACGTTTCATGCGAATATTTACGAGGCCTTCGAAAATGATCAAAATTTTGTATTCGGGGAGGTTCTAGCCCAGGAATTTATCGTGTTTATAAGAAAGCAAAATAATTGTGAACCTATTTACAGCCTATCTCTCAAAATCCTTGATAAACCGCAAGTTCCCCTACAGGAAGAATATCAGATATGTGCAAATCAAGGTTCATTAAATCTTAATTTGCCCACAGAAAATTTCACCTATGAGTGGTATAAGGAAAATGATTCAAATCTATTTAGCGGAAGTGCAAATGCCGAAATAAATGAAGGTGGATCTTATACTGTAATCGCCACGCGAACTTATGATATTAATAATGCCTTATATGAATGCTCAACGGAAAAAACATTCGATGTTAAAGTCTTGGATAAACCCGAAATTGCAGCCGTAGAAATAGAACAGGGATCAAGCAATCAAATATTAGTACAAATGAAGGAACCGGGAGATTATGAGTATAGCACTTCCTATCTAAACGAAGTCTATCAGGATACTAACCTATTTGAAGATGCTCCAGCTGGCAGGCATGAGATCTACGTTCGTGAAAAGAATGGATGTGGTTTTGATGTTTCAGAAGTATCGATCCTGGGTTTTCCTAAATTTTTCACACCCAATAACGACGGTATGAATGATACTTGGCAAATCGAGGGATTCCAGGGATCTAATCTTCCAGTACTTATATACAACCGCTACGGAAAACTTCTTATCAAATTAGAATCCACAGATAAAGGCTGGGATGGAAATTTTAACGGAAAAAGCATGCCTGCAGATGATTACTGG
>JBFIMP010000057.1:0-12957 GCA_041611635.1 Christiangramia sp. | reverse complement strand
TATTGGCAATAGTCCTTTTGAACTTGAATGGAATGGAACTTCCACTGTAGGAGAATTACCCTTTCCGGAAGGTCCTGATATTAATAAACCCAATGATCTTGAAACCTGCAATGCAAATGGTATCTCAGATTTTGACATCAGAAGTACCGCCAGTGAGATCGTTACACAAAACAATACCAGCCTTACTTATCACGAAACTTTAGCGGACGCTTCAGATAATACAAACCAGATTCAAGGATCGTATACTAGCAGTTCACCAGTTAAAACCATTTACGCCCGGGTAGAGAATGATCTAACCGGTTGTGCCGAGATCACGGAATTTGATCTTATAATCAATGACGGACCAATTTTAAATGAAAATAATATCATAGAGCAATGTGATCTTGATCAAAATGGCCTGGAAGAATTTGCTCTAACAGATCAGAATTCTGTAATCCTGAATGGATTGGATCCGGATTATTACCTTGTTGAATATTTTTACAGGCCAGATGAAGCGAACGTAAGGCAGAACCCGATCCCTACAGACTATAGTTCCGCTGGAAATGAAATCATTTATGCCAGGGTATCAGAATCCTCAAATCCCAATTGTTTTAATATTGCTGAAGTGAGCCTGATAGTAAATTTGCCGCCTCAAATTGAATCTTATACCGTCATCCAGCCACAGGTAAATTCAAACAGCAATACCATAAACCTGGAAATAGATAGCGCTTCAGAATATGAATATTCAATTGGAAATATTGACGGCCCCTATCAAACCAGCACCATTTTCACCAATGTCAATTCCGGTTTACAGACCGTCTACATAAGGGACCTAAAAGGTTGTGCCATTATCACTAGGGAAATCCTAATCCTTGGTTATGACAATTTCTTTAGCCCAAATAACGACGGTGTTAATGATCTCTGGCAATTAAAAGGTGTAGACCCAGAATTAGCCAGCGCAACAGATATCTTCATTTATGATCGCTACGGTAAATTACTTCAGAAATTATCCGCAAACGACCGCGGTTGGGATGGTACCTACAACGGAAGGGAATTACCGGCAGACGAATACTGGTTCAGGGTAAATATCCAGAATACAGGAGAATTCAACGGTCACTTCTCACTTGTTAGATGAATCCTAAAAAATTGATTTAGGCAGGATAATTGCTTAATTTCGTGAAGCTATGAAATGAGTCAATAAAATTTTAGCGTAAGTTGAATATTGTTGACGAAACACATCTGATGGCTGAAAAGCAATAATAAACAGATGAAAAAGAAAACCTGCTGAATGAAATTCAATATAAAATCTGACTACAAACCTACCGGAGATCAACCCAATGCAATAAAGCAACTGGTTTCTGGAATAGATAAAAACGAGCAATATCAGACTTTACTAGGTGTTACGGGCTCTGGGAAAACCTTTACCGTCGCTAATGTGATCGAAGAAGTGCAAAAACCTACCCTGGTCCTGGCACATAATAAAACCCTGGCTGCGCAGCTTTATTCAGAATTCAAGGAGTTTTTTCCAGAAAATGCCGTGGAGTATTTCGTGAGCTATTATGATTATTATCAGCCGGAAGCCTTTATACCAACGTCTGGGACCTATATCGAGAAAGACCTTTCCATAAACGAAGAAATCGAAAAATTAAGGTTAAGTACTACTTCTTCCCTTTTAAGCGGAAGAAGAGATGTGATTGTGGTCGCTTCGGTTTCCTGTTTGTATGGTATTGGTAATCCAGTCGAGTTCAGGAAAAATGTGGTTTCGATCGAAAGAGATATGGAGATTTCGAGAACTAAATTCCTACACAAATTAGTTCAAAGTCTTTATTCCAGGACAGAAGCGGAATTTACTCATGGTAACTTCAGAATCAAAGGAGATACCGTGGATATTTTCCCTAGTTATGCTGATAATGCCTTTAGAATTCATTTTTTTGGCGATGAGATCGAAGAAATTGAAGCTTTTGATCCAGGCACCAATGATATTATTGAAAAATATGATCGCCTGAATATTTATCCTGCAAACATGTTCGTGACCTCCCCGGATGTCCTTCAGAATGCGATTCATGAAATACAGGATGATCTGGTAAAACAGGTAAGCTATTTTCAGGATATTGGGAAAACTCTTGAAGCTAAACGTCTGGACGAAAGAACCAATTTCGATTTGGAAATGATCAGGGAACTTGGTTACTGTTCAGGAATTGAAAATTATTCCAGATATCTCGATGGTAGAAAACCCGGAACCAGGCCATTCTGCTTACTGGATTATTTCCCGGACGATTACCTTATGGTGGTAGATGAAAGTCACGTGACCATCCCCCAGGTGCACGCAATGTATGGAGGCGACAGATCCAGAAAAGAAACTCTTGTGGACTATGGATTCAGGCTGCCGGCAGCCATGGACAACCGACCTTTAAAATTCGAAGAATTTGAAGCGCTTCAAAACCAGGTTGTCTATGTAAGTGCTACGCCGGCCGATTATGAACTTCAGAAATCTGAAGGTGTTTACGTCGAACAGGTGATCAGGCCAACAGGTCTTTTAGACCCAATAATAGAAGTTAGGCCAAGTTTAAACCAGATAGATGACCTTATAGAAGAAATTCAGCTTCGGGTTGAAAAGGATGAGAGAATCCTTGTGACCACCCTGACTAAACGAATGGCTGAGGAGCTTACTAAGTACCTTACAAGAATTGATGTTCGTTGCCGTTACATTCATTCAGATGTAGATACCCTGGAAAGAGTAGAAATCATGCAGGACCTTCGAAAAGGCATCTTCGATGTACTGGTGGGAGTGAACCTTCTTCGTGAAGGTCTGGATCTTCCTGAGGTTTCGCTTGTTGCAATTATCGATGCCGATAAGGAAGGATTCCTTAGAAGTAACAGGTCGCTGACTCAAACGATTGGGCGTGCCGCGCGACACGTGGATGGCAAAGCTATACTGTACGCAGACAAGATCACAAACAGCATGCAACAGACTATAGATCAGACAGAGTACCGGCGTAGCAAACAGATAGAATACAACAAGGCTAATAATATAAAGCCGACGGCATTGGTTAAAAAATTCAATAATTCACTAATCAAGGAAAAGCTGGATATTTATGATCACGAGAAACGTCCAGACCTTAAAGCTGCAGAGGAAGAGGTAGAATACCTTAGCAAACCACAGATGGAAAAGAAAGTAAGGGAAAAACGCAAAGCTATGGAGAATGCGGCAAAAGAGCTTGACTTTATGCAGGCAGCGCGTTTACGTGATGAAATTAAAATTCTGCAGGAAAAAATAAGTGAAATGGCTTAAATAATTAATTTAAGATCAATATTTTATCTTATATTTATCTGATCCTAAAACATTTACCCTAAGAAATGGCAAAATTAATCACATTTGTCGATGAAAACGCTATATGTTTATTTTCTGCTACTTTTTTGCGTTTCTATTAACGCTCAGGTTGGTATTGGAAACTCAGATCCGAAGGCACAGCTGGATATTTCCGCAACAAATAAGGAGGATCCGGCCAGTATCGACGGTATTCTCATTCCCAGAATAGATAAGTTTCCGGTTGAAAATCCCGGAGTAGCCCAGCACGGAATGCTGGTTTTTTTAGGTAAAGACGTTACAGGCTCTACTTCCGGATTTTATTTCTGGAATGCTGTTGAAACGAAATGGAATGCCATTACTCCTGCTGCTTTGGGATCAAACTTCTATAAACCCGGAACCTTGCAAAGTCCAAATAATCTATCAGACCCTATCTACCGGGATGCGAGCATTGGTATAGGTACAGACCTCATCACCTCAAGATTACAGGTAGCTATCGCTGCCGGAAAAGACCTAAGTTTGAAAAAGGGATTAGAGGTAGATAATGCTAATTCTGCGACCGATAATTTAACTACCTATGGCATAATCAATGACAACCGAAGCCAAACTAATGGCAACAAATACGGAATAAAATCAAATGTTGGAGGCGTTGGAACCGGCATACATTACGGTATTTTCAATGAGACTTACCAAAATACCGGAACCAATGATATCTACGGAATATTTAATCGTGTAGGCCGAACCTTCGGTGCCAAAAGCAATAATTACGGAATTTATAGCGAAATAGGATCTATACAGGGAGTTGGAAATATCTTTGGTATCTATAGTATTGCAACTGGAGACTCCAATAGCAATGTTTATGCCGCCTACTTTGCCGGCAGGGTTGGAATAGGAAGCACTCCGGAAACCGAATATGTTTTACCCACAACCCGCGGCAGCGAAGGACAGATAATGATGACCAATGCTGCAGGTAGGGTTACATGGAGCAACGCCGGATTTGAAAACTATTCTTCAACCACAAGTTCTACCGGTGATTTTGTTATTACTGACGAGATTGGTTCATTACGAATAAATAATCAGGTCTCGGGTTTACTAATCCCTCCTTCCGGTACAAATAAGGGCAGAATAATCAGGCTTATCAACTGGCCGGGGAATTCTGAAAAAACATTGTTATTCCAGGGTGGAGATGACCTATTCGATGTAAAGACCAATTCAAAAGTATTAAGCATTAAACCACAACAGATCTTTACGATACAGAGTGCGGGAAACAGGTGGATACTATTAAACCAATAAAAAAAGACACCTGTAACAGATGTCTTTTTGTAACTAATCAAATTTAACCAGGTTATGAGATATCGATCAATCTCTTTGCCTGTACTTTTGCTTCTTCTTTTTTTGGAAGAGCGATTTCTAAAACTCCATTGTTATAAGAAGCTGATATTTTTGCACTGTCTACCGAATCTGGTAAGCTAAATGCACGTTTAAATGTACTATAGCTAAATTCCTTTCTAGTGAACCTTCCGTTCTTATCGGTAGTTTCCTTTTCCTTCTTGTCCTCAGAAGAAATAGTCAATACATCATTATCAAGTTCGATATTGAAATCTTCTTTGGTCATTCCCGGAGCAGCTACTTCAACATTAAAGCTGTCTTCGGTTTCCATGATATTCACCGCAGGAATACTGGTTCCTATACTATTTACGTTAGTAGTTCCACCTAGCCAATCAGTTCTGAACATATCATCAAATACTGAAGGCAACCAATTTGTTTCGTTTCTTTTAATTAGACTCATGGCTATATGTTTTTTAAGTTATTATTTGTTTTGAATTCATTTATACTATAGCAATTGAAATACCAATTAAAAAACCGTGCCTTTTTGTCGCTTTTCCCCGCTTCAATCATGTCATTTTGTCTGTAATTATAAATTAAAATTAAATTCCGCCGACTCCCAGTAGATTGTTTAACTTTAAAAGCTGAATTTCAGATAGCATGAAACAACTTTACAATCGCACTATTGCCTTTTTCAATGTCATTGAAAGTAAGATCGCTTTTTACCCGACCCTACTGGCTTTCTTAGGTTTCAATTTTGCTTTTTTCATGCTTTATCTCGAAAACAAAGGCATATCTAAATATTTATTAGAACATGTCCCTGTCCTGGTCATGGACAATGGAGATACCGCGATGACCATGCTTAGCGCGCTTATTTCTGGATTGATCTCTATGGTTGTTTTTAGCTTCTCCATGGTGATGCTATTATTAAGCCAGGCTTCCAGTAATTTTTCGCCAAGATTACTTCCAGGTTTAATAAGTGATAAAAGACATCAGGTAATATTAGGAATCTATCTTTTCACTATCCTCTATTGTATATTCATCCTATTCTCCATTCAGCCTACAGTAGATAAAGAACAGATACCGGGATTTTCAGTACTTCTTGGCATTGTACAAACCGTTATAAGCATTTATGCCTTTATTTATTTTATCCATAATATTTCTCAAAGCATACAGATAAGTAACATTCTCCAAAATATTTTTGCGACCGCTAGAAAAAGACTGGACAAGCTCATAAATACAGAGGAGAATCAAAATGATGATTTTCCCTCCACCGAAGACTGGAAGGAATACCACAGTGACAAGAGCGGATATTTACAAAATATTTCTTTCACCAATTTGGTAGATATCTGTGAAGAAAATGATATACTATTACACATACTCCCAGTTAAAGGGATTTTTGTTCTAAGCGGAATTCCTCTTTTTAAAGCCGACAAGGATCTTGATGAGGATATGGTGAAAAAGATACTTTCTAATTTCAACTTTTCCAGGGAAGAACTGGTAGCCGATAATTATACCCTGGCTTTTAAGCAGATTACTGAGATTATCGTTAAGGCAATGTCACCGGGTATAAATGATCCAGGAACAGCTATTAACGGGATAGATTATCTTACGGAGCTGCTATCTCTGCGTATGCAGAAAAAGGATTCCAGTGTAATTGTAAGAGACGAAAAAGCTTATATAAAACTGAATACGATAAACTTCGAGGATCTTCTTTATAATATAATGGCGTCTATTCGCACCTACTGTAAACATGATATCATCCTGGTGCAGAAACTACTGCTAATGTTTTATTATCTGGAAAAGCAACAAACCAGCGAATCAAAATATTCAAGAATACTAAGAAAAGAAGCAGATAGCTTGCTAAAAGATGCCAAATTATCTATCGATAACGAAGACGACATTGAAAAGGCAGCTAACCTGGCTTTTAATTTTAATCTACAAAGACAAACAAAAGATGGCACTAACGAATAATGATATTTTCAAAAAACTACGAGTGGCTCATAAGCTTACCAATGAAGACATTGTAAAAATATGTGAACTGGTAGACTTCAAAGTTTCCAAAAGTGAGTTGGGAGCGATTTTCAGAAGAGAGGATCACGAAAAATATGTGGAATGCGGAGACCAGTTTCTGAGAAATTTCCTGGACGGTTTGATCATTCACCTTCGGGGACCTATGCCGAAAAAGAAGTAAAAAATTAAAAAAGGAGCTGAAAAATAATTTCAGCTCCTTTTTTCTTATTGCTTATATTTCAAAGCTCTTATCTAACAAGCTTCTTGTATTTAATACGCTTCGGCATAATATCGCCTCCAAGACGTTTCTTTTTATTCTCTTCGTAATCTGAGAAACTTCCTTCAAAGAAATACACTTGTGAATCACCTTCAAAGGCAAGAATATGTGTACAAATTCTATCCAGGAACCAACGGTCGTGAGAAATAACCACAGCACATCCTGCAAAATTATCCAGACCTTCTTCCAGTGCACGAAGGGTATTTACGTCCAGGTCGTTCGTAGGCTCATCCAGTAACAGAACGTTTCCTTCTTCTTTCAAGGTCATCGCTAAATGCAGACGGTTTCTCTCCCCTCCAGACAGCATGCTCACTTTTTTATTCTGCTCGCTTCCGCTAAAATTGAATCGGCTTAGGTATGCTCTTGAATTCACCTGGCGGCCTCCCATCATGATCAATTCCTGCTCATCGCTAAAGTTCTGCCAGATAGTTTTATCCGGGTCGATATTAGAATGACTCTGATCTACATAAGCGATCTTAGCGGTCTCCCCTACTTTAAAACTACCTTTATCGGGCTCCTCTTCACCCATGATCATTTTGAAAATAGTGGTTTTACCCGCACCGTTAGGTCCAATAACTCCAACTATCCCTGCCTGGGGAAGATTAAAATTAAGATCTTCATATAATAACTTATCTCCAAAAGCTTTACTAACTCCGTCGGCCTCTATCACATTCGTACCCAAACGAGGACCATTAGGGATATAGATCTCCAGCTTTTCGTCAAGCTGTTTCTGATCCTGACTTAATAGTTTGTCATAATTCTTAAGCCTTGCTTTTTGCTTGGTCTGCCTTCCCTTAGGACTCATTCTAGACCATTCAAGCTCTCGCTCCAGAGTTTTCTGGCGCTTACTAGCCTGCTTTTGCTCCTGGGCAAGTCTCTTGGATTTTTGATCCAGCCAGGAAGAATAATTTCCTTTCCAGGGAATACCTTCACCTCTGTCAAGCTCAAGGATCCATCCCGCTACGTTATCAAGAAAATAACGGTCGTGAGTTACCGCGATCACCGTTCCTTTATATTGTTGTAAATGATGCTCCAGCCAGTGTACAGATTCTGCATCAAGATGGTTGGTAGGCTCATCCAGTAATAATACATCAGGCTCCTGAAGCAACAGTCGGCAAAGCGCTACTCTCCTTCTTTCCCCCCCAGATAAAACTGAAATTTTCTTATCTGGATCTGGAGTTCTAAGTGCATCCATAGCGATCTCCAGTTTTGTATCCAGTTCCCAGGCATTGCTGGCATCTATCTTATCCTGAAGTTCAGCCTGCTTATCCATGAGCTTTTGCATCTTATCTGCATCCTCATAAACCTCCGGAAGACCAAACATATCGTTGATCTTGTTGTATTCGTCAAGGACCCCAACAGTTTCAGCAACACCTTCCTTTACAACTTCCAGCACCGTTTTTTCCTCATCAAGTTCCGGTTCCTGCTCAAGCATTCCAACACTGTAGTTTGGGGAGAATACCACATCACCCTGGAAATTCTGATCCTTCCCCGCAATGATATTCAGCAAGGTAGATTTACCAGAACCGTTAAGACCCAGGATACCGATCTTAGCTCCATAAAAGAAGCTCAAATAAATATTCTTCAATACAGGAGTGTTCGCCTTCGGAAAGGTCTTGGTAACTCCAGACATTGAAAAAATAACTTTTTTATCGTCTGACATATATTTTAAAATTTAGTTTCTTAATTATTCAGGATTGCAAATATCCTGAATTTTTCACAGAAATCAATTATCATAAACTCCCAATAATCTTTGAATTATGAGTAACTGTCCTGTGTGATAGGCGGTATGTTCAACAATAAGGAGGATCTCTCTTAACAGGCTATGTTCTTTGGAATTTACAACAGTTCCGGTAAGGTCATTTTTTTCATCTAATATAAAGTCCTTTAGCAGTCTTCTGTCCTCAAAATAATCTGCTTTTAGGTCTTCCCATTCTTCTTCACTACCAGGCTCAGGCACCCCCGGCCAGTAATCATCAGGCCAGTTCCTGGTTTCATAATCTCCAGAAATCGTGTATTCTAAAATATCTTTCTGGGCAAATGCGATGTGAAAAAACACTTCATAAAAAGAATATGGTAAACCGGCAGGCCTGGCACCTATTTTTTCGAAGGGAATAGCATCTAAAAAACTATCTATACTGGCATAGGCTAAGCCACCTTCAAGATGTCTTACCAATTGGTCTCTCGTAGATTTATCTGATATCATTTAAGTTGAATTTAAACTCGTCCTTTTAAAGCATTGAATACCCAGGAGATGAAAAAGAAACCTATTCCCGTCACAGAGAATCCAATCGCGAACTCCTTATATTTTAAAACACCTAAAAGCACTAAAGCAGTTCCTACCAAAAAGGTAAGGAAGGAAGCCCATCCAAAAATGGTATTTTTATCCATTGCCATAAATGCTGATTTTATACAAATATCGGCTAATTTTTATTGCTTCATTTCAAGCCGAGAATTGTCGTGTTTTTGTATTTTAGCCAAAAGCCATTTCTGGAAGAAAATTCACAAAATTTCTCCGGAAATTAGATTAATTTAAAATTAATCATATTAAAATAAACAAATTATTGTAAAAAACTCAATATAATGGACATCAACTTCAACAAGAATGAAGATTATAACAAGCTTTTGGTTTCCTCTATGAAACAAAAGCTTGCAAAAATAAAATTAGGAGGGGGAGAAAAAAGAATAGAGAAACATCATGCTAAGGGTAAAATGACCGCCAGGGAACGCATAGATTTTCTTCTTGACGACAAGGAAAGGTCTATCGAAATAGGTGCATTTGCCGGTGATGGAATGTATGAAGAACATGGTGGTTGCCCTAGTGGTGGAGTTGTAGTTAAAATGGGTTACGTTTCAGGAAAACAATGCATAGTGGTTGCCAATGATGCTACTGTCAAGGCTGGAGCATGGTTTCCGATCACGGGAAAAAAGAACCTGAGAGCGCAGGAGATCGCTATCGAAAACAGACTTCCTATCATTTACCTTGTAGACAGCGCCGGGGTTTACCTCCCTATGCAGGATGAGATTTTCCCTGATAAAGAACATTTTGGCAGAATCTTCAGAAACAATGCGGTTATGAGCAGTATGGGAATTACCCAGATCGCCGCGGTAATGGGAAGTTGTGTTGCTGGTGGTGCCTATCTCCCAATTATGAGCGATGAAGCCATTATCGTGGAAAAGACCGGAAGTATATTTCTGGCAGGGAGCTACCTGGTAAAAGCTGCTATAGGAGAATCTATAGATAATGAAACCCTGGGAGGAGCAACTACGCATAGTGAAATTAGCGGAGTTACAGATTATAAGGCTAAAGATGATAAGGATGCCCTAACCAGGATCCAGAATATCATGGATAAGATCGGCGATTACGACAAAGCGGGTTATAGTCACTCAAAGCCAGTAAAACCAAAAGAAAAGCCAGAGGAGATCTATGGCATACTTCCTAAAAAGCGTAGTGATCAATATGATATGCATGAGATCATCTATAGATTAGTGGATAATTCTGAGTTCGAAGAATACAAGGAAGGTTATGGCCAGACCATTATCACTGGTTATGCCAGGATAGATGGCTGGGCCGTTGGAATTGTTGCCAACCAGCGCAAGATCGTAAGGACCAAAAAAGGCGAAATGCAATTTGGCGGGGTGATCTATTCAGATTCTGCCGATAAAGCTACCAGATTCATTGCCAACTGTAACCAGAAAAAAATTCCGTTAGTATTCCTTCAAGATGTTACCGGGTTTATGGTAGGAAGCAAAAGTGAGCATGGTGGCATCATTAAGGATGGTGCGAAAATGGTGAATGCGGTTAGTAACTCTGTAGTTCCAAAATTCACGATCATCATAGGAAATTCATATGGTGCCGGAAATTACGCTATGTGTGGTAAGGCTTATGATCCAAGACTTATTGCGGCCTGGCCAAGTGCAGAGCTTGCAGTAATGGGTGGCACCCAGGCCGCCAAGGTGCTTGCACAGATAGAAACCGCCTCCATGGCCAAAAAAGGAGAAAAGGTAGATGAAGAAAAGGAAAAAGAAGTTTTCGAAAAACTGAAAGCGAAATACGACGCCCAGACCTCAGCTTACTATGCAGCTGCACGTATCTGGACAGATGCGATCATAGATCCTTTAGATACCAGGAAATGGATCTCTATGGGAATCGAAGCCGCTAACCACGCACCTATCGAAAAAGATTTTAATATGGGTGTGATTCAAACCTAAATTTCAAAATGAAAAAAATAATATTTTCTTTCGCCGTTACATTGCTAACGCTAGCTGGTCATGCGCAAATCGTAGGAGAAAATCACTCCATTTATACCGAAGCTGATACTCTGAGAGGTTCTCTACGACCAGAAAGAACAAGCTTCGATGTACAGAAATACCATCTAAAACTGAAAGTTGAACCCGAAAAACGATTTATTTCGGGTTCTAACCTGATCAGCTTCAATGTGCAAAAGGACATGCCGGTCATGCAACTGGATCTTTTTGAAAACATGCAGATCGATTCCATTACATATGGAAATGAAAAACTCGATTACAAGCGCAGGTATAATGCTGTTTTTATTCAGTTTGAGGCACCTTTAAAGCAGGGCACTAAAGATTCCATTGAGTTCTTTTATCATGGATACCCGGTGATAGCTGAAAATGCTCCGTGGGATGGAGGATTTGTTTGGACAGAAGATGAGGAAGGAAACCCATGGGTAGGAGTTGCTGTACAGGGTACGGGCGCAAGCCTTTGGTTTCCAAATAAGGACCATCAAAGCGATGAACCAGAAGAAGCTCAAATTGATATTGCTGTTCCTAATGGCTTAATGAATGTTTCTAACGGCCGTTTCCTTGGTAAAACCGATCTTGATAACGGTTATACAGAATGGAGCTGGAAAGTAGTGAACCCGATCAATAATTATAATATTATGATGAATATCGGAAACTACGAACATTTTTCAGACAACTATAAAGATCTGGATCTTGACTATTATGTTCTCCCCTATAACCTTGAGAAAGCTAAGGAGCATTTTACCGAAGTAAAAGACATGATGGCTTGTTTTTATGAAAAGATGGGACCGTATCCTTTCGAGGAAGACGGATTTAAACTGGTTGAAACTCCGTATTTGGGGATGGAGCATCAAAGTGCCGTGGCCTACGGAAACAAATATTTAAAAGGATATCTGGGAAATGATCTTTCTGGAACCGGCATTGGCCTGAAGTGGGATTTTATTATAATTCATGAATCTGGTCATGAATGGTATGGCAACAGTATTACCGCCAAAGATATAGCCGATATGTGGATTCATGAAGGTTTTACCAGCTACACAGAATCAATTTACATCGAATGCCAGTATGGTAAAGAAGAAGCCCTTAAATATCTTAGGGGTATCCGCAAGAACATTGGCAATCAGCGCAAGATCATTGGAGATTACGGGGTCAATGCAGAGGGATCTGGAGATATGTACCACAAAGGCGCAAATCTTCTGAATATGATTAGAAGTATCTATGATGACGATGAATTATGGTGGAAAACCTTAAGAGATTATACTAGAACTTTCAAACACCAAACCATTACTACCCGGGATACCGAAGCCTTTTTCGATGCAGCGACCAAAGTGAACCTAAAACCTGTTTTCGATCAATATTTGAGGCATGCTTCACTGCCTGTGCTTCAGCTTAGACAGGCAGATGATAAGTTCCTCTACCGGTGGAAGGCAGATGTCATCAATTTTGAAATGCCCGTAGATATTATCCTTGATGAAGAAGAAATAAGACTTGAGCCAACTTCTGAATGGCAGTCCTATGAAACCGGGGAAGAGCTTGACGAGCTAAAAGTGAACGACATGGAATTTTATATTGAGAGTGAAATCTTAGACTAATTTTACTGAAATCACTCTAGTCGGTAAATATTGAAAAGACAGCGACCTTATTTGGTTGATTTTTAGTAACTTAATGTAAATTTCACAGCATTATGTTAAGTATTAAATCATTAAATAAGTGGGCCAATTCGCATACTTATTACTGGCTGGACCTGATTCGCGTAGCTCTGGGTGTCTTTTTCTTTATAAAAGGAATG